>CAYSEZ010000053.1:0-1120 GCA_964430375.1 uncultured Mycoplasma sp.
CTTTTTTATGATAAAATATAAACTGTAAGGGAGTGGTCAAAAATGAGCAATATAGGGAGCAATTTAAAGAGGGTTAGGTTACTTAAAAATTTGTCACTTAAAGAAGCTGGAAAACTTCTTAATATGAGTGCAACTGCAGTTTCTAAATATGAAAAGGGAGAGATATTACCAGATTCAAAAAAAATAATTGATTTTGCTAATGCTTATGGTGTAAAAACTATTACTTTATTAAAGGGATATAACGCACCATTAATGAAGTTTACTTCTTTTAGAAAGAAAAAAAAGTTAACTGGTCAAAAATTAGAACTTTTAAAAGAATTAATACAAAATGAAGTTTCTAAATATTTAGAGGTTATAGAAATGAATAATTTAGATATTGGCGGTATTAAATTTAAAAAGTATTCTTGTACTAGTTTAGAAGATGCAGAAGAAGCCGCTAATAATTTTAGAAATTATATTAAGATATCAAGCAGACAACCAATATCAGATTTAATTAATATTCTTGAAAATCTTGGTATTGTTATAATTCAAATAAAAAATTCTAATAATCTTTTTGATGATTTTGATGGTTTATCTGAAATTGTAAATAATATTCCTGTAATTGTTTTATTAGATGGTATAAAAGATGGGGCTAGACAAAGATTTACTATTGCTCATGAGTTAGGTCATTTATTACTTGATATTAATTCTAAAGATATAGATGAAGAAAAACTTTGTAATAGATTTGCTAGTGCACTATTGATGCCTAAAGATGCTGTTATTAATGAGTTTGGAAGTTCTAGATTTAATATTAGTTTTTTTGAATTAGTTGCTTTTAAGAATGAGTTTAAAGTAAGTTATACTGCAATTGTTTATAGATTAAAAGATTTAGGTATCATATCAGAATATTTATATAAGAAGTTAAATATATTTTTAAATAAAAAAATAGGTAAAGTAGATCCTAATCCTATAATTCCTGAAATGTCATATCAATTTAAAAAAATGGTTTATATGCTTGAAGCAAATGATATTATATCACTTAATAAGGCTCTTGAATTAATGGGGGTTTCGCTTGATGAGTATAAAAGAGAGAATAATAGTTACTGATACTAATATAATAACGGATTTAAGTAATGCTAAT
>CAYSEZ010000053.1:1220-7493 GCA_964430375.1 uncultured Mycoplasma sp.
TTTAATAAATAAGTTAAATAAAGATTTGAGTTTAGTTTAATTTATTTATTTTTTTGAATTAATTCTTGTTAAAAATATCAATATATATATGGAGGGATAATATGGCAATGCATAAAGTTGATATAACAGGAATTAATACTAGTGATATTAAGGTGTTAACAAGTGATGAAATGGAAGTTTTATTTAAAAGATTAAAAGATGGAGATAAAGAGGCTAGAAATGAACTTGTAAATGGTAATTTAAAACTTGTTTTATCTATTTTAAAAAGATTTAATAAGAGAGGTGAAAACTTGGATGATTTATTTCAAATAGGTTGTGTTGGTCTTTTAAAAGCAATTGATAATTTTGATTTAAGTTATGGGGTTAAGTTTTCTACTTATTGTGTACCTATGGTGCTTGGAGAAATAAAAAGGTATATTCGTGATAATAGTAGTATTAGAATTAGTCGTAGTGTAAAGGATATTTCATATAAGGCTTTAAGGTTTAAAGATGAATTTTTGCTTCTTAATGGGTATGAACCTAGTATTAGTGAGATTGCTACTTTTTTAAACGAGAGTGAAGTTGATGTTATTATGGCTCTTGATTCTTTAAGAAGTCCTGTTAGTTTGTCTGAACCTATATATGATGATGGTGGAGATGTTATTTGTTTATTTGATCAGGTTGAAGATAAAAGTTGTAGTAGAGATTTAGATAGTACATTGTCTGTTGATAAGGCTATTTCTAAACTTTCAGACAGGGAACAATATATTATTAATCAAAGGTTTATAATTGGTAAAACTCAAATGGAAATAGCAGATGAGATTGGTATTAGTCAGGCACAGATATCAAGACTTGAGAAAAATGCTTTAACTAGGATTAGGAAAATGATTTAATAGTCCCATTTTGGTATAAAACTTGCACTTACTGTTCCGTCTTCTTGAACATAAGCATTTCTTATACCTAGGTCATAAGCGTAATCAATTATTTCTTCGTAATCTTCTTTTGTAATTTTATTATTTAGTTCTTCATATTTATAGTTTTTAACTGGAGTATATTGATTCATTATGCTTATTATGACGTTATCTTTATAGGTGTCATATATGTATTTAATTATTTTTTTACTATCTTCTTTATTATTAGGTAATATTAGGTGTCTTATGATAACACCTTTTTTTAGTATTCCTTTTTCATCAAAAACTACTTTTCCTACTTGTTTATACATTTCTTCTATGGCTAAAGTGGCGTATTTAAAGTAGTCTTTACTTTTGGAATATTTTATTGCAAGGTTATCATCAAAGTATTTTAAATCTGGTAAGTAAATGTCAATTAATCCGTCAAGTTCTTTTATAGTGTTTACGTTTTCATAACTACTTGTATTGTAAACTATAGGAATGCTTAATCCTCTTTGTTTTGCAAGGATTATTGACTCTTTAATAGTAGGTACATATGGGGTTGGAGTTACTAGGTTTACATTGTGTGCTTTTTCTTTTTGAAGTGTCAAGTAGAGGTCTACTAAATCTTCTTTACATACTTCTTTACCTTTGCATTCTTCACTTATTTCATAATTTTGACAGTAAATACATTTCATATTACAACCTGAAAAGAAAACTGCACCACTTCCGTTTTCTCCTGAAATGCAAGGTTCTTCATACATATATAGACAAAATTTTGCAATTTTTACCTTGTCACTTGCTTTACATATTCCAAGTTTTCTTTTTCTATTTATGTTACAATTATGTGGACATAAATTACATTTTTCGTACGTATTCATAAAATCACCACTATTATTATACAAAATTTTCATAAATAAAAATAGATAAAATAGAATTTATTAGGTGGTTATATGCGTTTATCTGAACTTCAACATAAGGATATAGTGGATTTAAGTGGAAGAAGAATAGGCAATATAATAGATGTTAAATTAGATAATGATGGAAGACTTATTTCTTTAGTTACCTCTAGTAATAGAAAGTTTTTAAAGTTTAAAGCTAGTGAAGTTGAATTTGAAATTAGTTGGGATAAAATAGAAAGAATAGGAGAAGATGTAATCTTAGTTAAGATATAATTATTTTGGCCTGTTTTTAAAGTAAATCCAACTTTTTAAATTTAAATGTAAACTTTATTATGATTTTGACTTATTAACAAGCAAGGCTATTACTTGTTTGTTTTTAAATTCTTAAATATTGACTGATTTGATGTAAAAATTTTTGTTTGTTATATTCATATACTTAATTGGTGATATTATGATTAAATGGTGTCTTTGATTCAGGACTTTGGGTATTGCTGTATTAGATACTTTTATAAAAAACTTTCCTAATAAATTTATTTCAGATTTTAAAATTTTCCTTATGGGAATAAAACAAAAGAAGAACTTTTAAAATGTTCTATTAAATTATTAATTTTTTAATTATGTTTATAATATTTTACACTTCTTAACTATTTCCTTTTTTTTAAATTTAATACAATATATCAGGAGGGGATAAAATGTTAAATCAAGAATTAATTAAAAATGTATTAGTGGTAGCATTATCTAGTTCTGTAGTATCTAGTGCAATTATTCAAAAAGTGAAAGAATGTTTAAATAGTAAAAAACATTTATGTACTTTAGGGTTTATAATATCTATGATAATTGGTACTTTCTTTGCTCTTACATTTAGTAATTGTAACTTAATAGAGGCTTTGTGGGTAGGAGTTATATCTTGGGTAGGCGCAGGAACTATTTATCAAACATTTGAAGATAAGATATTTAAATCATTTTCTAGTTTAAAAAGTAATATAACTATTGAAGAGGATAATAATATCAGGAGTAATGATGAGTAAGTATAATAAATTTCCATTAAAATATGTAGCAATTACCACTCCCTTTGGGAAAGATAATAATAGATACCACTACGGAGTTGATTTAGGGTGGTCATCAACTGAAGGTGGTTCTAATGTAGCAATTTATTCGATGAATGATGGAGTAGTTATTGGTAAAGGGTTTAACTCTAGTGCAGGATATTATTTGTGGATACAAACTGATAAAAATGGTGTAAGATTTTTACATAGATATTTACATATGAATAAAGCGTCAGATTTAAAAATAAATGATACTGTTAAAAGAGGAGATAAAATTGGTAATATGGGAACAACTGGAGAATCTACTGGACCTCATTTACACTTTGAATTATGGAAGTGTCCTAAAAATTATAAGTTTAACTGGAATGATAGAACAAAATATGTTGTAAATCCACTTTCTTACTGTTACCTTTTTGAAGATCAAAAAACTAGTAGTAAAACAAGTTCTAAAGTAATGCGTGTAGTAGGCTCTAATGTAAAGAAAAATAAAGATACAAGTGTAAATCAGATTGAAGTAGTAGGTGAGGCTCTTAGATGTAGAAAAAATTATGGGTTAAACAGTGAAGTATTAGGGTATATTGATTATGGAATATATAATGTATTAGAAACAAAAGAGAAAGATAATTATAAATGGTATAAAATAAGTAATAATATGTGGGTAGCACATACAGAAGAAATAAAATATTATGAAAAAGAAATAAAAGAACAAGAAGAAATAAACAAAGATGAAGGCAAAGAAACATTATCTAAATTTATCGCACCCAAAGATGGATATTATTATATTTATTTAAAAAAAGATGAATATGTATATTATCTAAAATAAAGGCTTTATGCCTTTTTTCTTTACAAAACTATAAAAATATGATAAAATAAAGACTAATTTAAGGGAGGTATATATGAGAAGAGAAGAATTAATACGCGAATTAAGAATGATCGAAGATAATATAATGAACGAACTAAATAGTTTAGGTTTTAAAACAGTTTATGATAAAGATAAAAATAGAAAAACTAATAGTCTTATGGGTTCTATAAATGATAGATTTAATAAGGGATTTTATGGTTATACTACTAAGACTATAAAAGAAAAATTAGAAATTAATTCTTATGATAGTTTAATAAGGCATCTTAGTAATAAACATTTAGAATATAGAATTGATTCTTTTAATAAAATAAAAAATAAATTAAGTGAGATTAAAAATAATTATGTAAGTGATAAAAAAGAATTAATTTTAGATATAGCGTATTATGAAGGAGTAAATAATAAAAAGAACTTTACTGGTGAATATGGAATTACGCCTTTTACTAGTTTGAAAAAAGATAATCCAAAAGATGCTTTAAAGTTATATATTTATGATAAATATAATAAATTAGATAATTGTAGTAAAGAAGATTTAATTAATGGAATACTTGATATATCTTTTAAATTAAGAGAAAAACTACCTAAACATTTTTCATATGATAAAACATATGGAAAAGCAATCGGAGAACTTACTTCAGGTATGTATGGTTTAACTAGTAAAGAAATTAAAGATAGTTATAGAAAAAATAATATTAAGATACCGGGAGATAATATATTATATTTAATGAATGAAGAACATTTAAAATATAGAATAATTTGTTTATATATAATTAATAATTATAGTAATATGTATAATAAAAATGAATATGATTTATTTATTAATAAATGTAAGTTAATTGGAAATATATCAAAAGAATTATTTATGGAATTTAATGGAGAAAGGCCATATTATAACTTGTTTAAATTAAGTAAAAGTATTAAAAATGTAAAAATTAGTAAAAATGTAACAAAAGAAAATTATAAATTAAGTAGAGAATCTTCTGTTGTTTTTGGAGAACAAATTTCATTATTTGATGTTCAAGTAAGAAGAATTAAAGATTTTATTGAAGATTAATTATTTTATTTTTTATAATATTGTTGTATAATTTATTATATGAGGTGAGTTATGAATAAAAGTATTAAAAATTATATTATATTATTTTTTATTATGATTATTTCTATTATAATAACTATTTATATTTTGAATTTATATAAACAATATAATGATGAAAAATTAAGTACTTCAGTTATTTCTTCTGTATTAAGTGAGATCAAATATGATGATTTAGATAATGTAGTAAAAGATAGAGATTTTTTAATTATATATATATGTTCTTCAAAAGAAAGTGAATGTCGTAACTTTGAAAGAGATTTTAAAGAATATGTAATAAAAAATGATTTATCTGATGATATGGCTTATTTAAATATAGATAGTAATAGTATAATAAATAAGATTTATATTAATTATAAACATGAAGATTTAGTTAAGAAATTAAATGATTATCCATCTTTATTAATATTTAGTAATGGAAAAATAATAGATTTAATTAGTTCTAATGATACTTTAGTATTTGAGGAATTTTTAAGAGGTTATTATGATTAATATTGTTTTATATGAACCGGAAATACCACAAAATACTGGTAATATTATGCGTACTTGTGTTGCAACAGGAGCTAGACTTCATTTAATTAAACCGCTTGGTTTTTCATTAGATGAAAAATATTTAAAAAGAAGTGCAGTAAATTATATGGATAAATTAGATTATAGAGTATATGAAAATTATGAGGATTTTTTAAGTAAAAATAAGGGAGATTTTTATTATTTTACTAGGTATGGGAAAAAACCACATACTTCATTTGATTATAGTGATAATACTAAAAATATATATTTAGTATTTGGAAAAGAAAGTACTGGTATTCCAAAAGAGATATTAAGTAAAGATTTAGATAAATGTATGAGAATACCTATGACTAGTAATGTAAGAGCACTTAATTTATCAAATTGTGTTGCTATAGTAACATATGAGGTATTAAGGCAACAAAATTATAATAATTTATTAAGAACTGAGCCACATAAAAGTGAAAACTTTTTAGAGGAGTAAATAATTAATTTAAAAAAATCAAAAAAGTACTTGAAATAAAGTATTTTTTTTGATATGATTAATACATAAAAATAAAGAAGGAGGATATGTGTAATAAAGTTTACACATTAATTGACAAATGAAAAGTGTAAAATTATGTAAAGCCGGGGGGGGGGTCTATAAACAAAAATTAAAAAAGATCCTTCCGGTAATTCTATTGTTATTTCTAATTACATTAGTAATAGGAATAACATATGCAGCATTTACTTTAACAGAAGTAGGAAGTGAAAACGTAATAACAACTGGATCAATATCTATGAGTTATACAGAAAGTACTAATGTTATAAGTATAAATAATGCATTACCAACTAGTGATACAGATGGAAAAGTAAGTAGTAATTACTTTGATTTTAGTGTTACATCAAATATGGTAACAGAAAAAGATTCTATAATAACTTATAGTATATTAATAGAACCATTATCATCAAATACATTAAAAGATGATAATATAAAAGTATATTTAGAAAAAATAAGTAC
>CAYSEZ010000054.1:0-7405 GCA_964430375.1 uncultured Mycoplasma sp.
ACTTGGAATAGATTCAATTATTCTAAACATTCCTTCAATATCTACAACATCTGTTTTATAATATTTACCATCTGAAGACTTTAATTTCAGTTGGTGACAATTTGTCACCGACTCATTTCCTTCCTCTCTCAATCTTTGTTTTAATTTATTCCAATATTTTCTTGGATTATCACTTTTTGATATTACTCCGACTACATCCACAACACTTATAAAGTATTTTTCTTGTTCCTTATCCCAAACTGTTCTTATTGTTTCATTGTTAAAAATTTTATTTACTAAATACATTTTATCATTGTTCATAAATACCTCCCTATATTTTACTTTTTATTATCTATTTGTTTTCTATCTATATATTGATAGTTTAATGAATTTTCTTTTGATATTGCTTTCTTTTTAGTGGCTTTTTCATAAGATTTTCTTGCATCATTTGCTACTATTCCACCTTTTTTTGCGACTTTCATATTTTCTTTAAATCCTTGAGGTTTTTATTCTTTTGCAATATCACGAGTAGCAAGTTCACCTAAATCAGTAAGTAAAACCTCAATATCTGTCATATTATCTCTTAAAGATTCTTTTCTTAAGTTCTTATAATCTTTATATTCATTTGCCTTCATACCAGACCAAGTTTTATAAATTTCATTTGTAAGCAAAGCATATTCTACCGGTTTTGTTATTCCTCCTTCTTTCCAAATATCTGTAAGTTTAAATCTATCTACAATTCCAATTAATCTTTTTTTAATCCATTCATCAGTATATCCTTTATTACGATAATAAGTTACTGCTCTAGAAACTGCAAGTTCTGGATTAAAAACTTCATCTATTCTTTCACTTCCTAAATTAGCAAACCACATTTTAAATGGTTCCGCTTTTGGACTTGGTACTGATTCAATCAGTCTAAAAATGTCTTTTGTTATCATTACATCTCTTAACCTAAATTTCCCATCAGGTGCTAACATTTTCAACTGACTACAATTTGTAGTCAGTTCACTACCTTCTTTTTTTAACCTATTTTTTAGCACAGACCAATATTTTCTTGGTTCTTTGCTATCTGTTAACGCTCCAATAACATCTACTACACTAAAATAATAATCTTCCTTCTCTTTATTCCATATACTTCTTATTTCTTTTCCTTCAAATAAATTTGTAATTATTTCTAATTTGTTTTCTTTCATATATGTTTCTCCTTTTCTTATATAAGTTTTAAATCATATAATTAATTTATATAACCTTACGTCGTAATATAATCCTTAATCTTCTCATATAAAGAATCACCAATACCTGATACATTTTTTATATCAGAAATATCATTAAATAAGCCATTTTTCTCTCTATATTCTATTATTGCAATAGCTTTAGACTCTCCAATACCAGAAATAGTCATTAACTCTTCCTTTGTCGCAGTATTAATAGATACTAACGAATTACTAACATTAGAACTAGAATCATCTTTATTAAGAAAATTATCACTAACACAACTATCATTTGTTATATTGTTATTCTCTTTATTACAATTACTAATAACTAAAGTTTCTTTTTCCTTAACTGTTTCAAAATCCTTAATTTCACTATCACTATAAATAATAATAACCATTTCATCCTTTACCTTCATACTTAAATTATTCGCAGAAGTATCCGCACTTTTAGTAAGACCACCTGCCAAATTAATCGCATCTATTACTCTTTTTCCTTCCTCTATTTTATAAGTACCAGGTTTCTTAACTTCACCTTTTACATCAACATAAAAATAATTAATTATAGATATTTCTTCTTCATTTTCATCTTGGATTTCTTCCTTAACCAAAGGTTCATTAATTAATACTTTATTATCACCTTCTTCAAAATAAAAATAACAAAATACAAAACTAATCATAATAAATAAAACAATAAATAAACCTCCAATTATAATAAATTTTTTTTCATCAATAAATTCTTTAATTTTTTCCATAATTTCCTCCTTCTAAATTTTAATTTTTAATCATCATCTTAATAATAATTGCTTTGATTAATTTGCCAGACAGCGTCTAACATTTTTTATCTAGTATAAAATAATCTCATACTTAAACTAAATTCTTCTTCCTTTTTTTAATTTTAACTATGTTTTATTAATAAATTTTTCCATAAAAAAACACCTCCTACTATATTATTATAGAGAAAGTGTCACTTCACCTTGATTTTTTTGCAATTTTTTTAATTTTTTATCACTTACAAATTTTCTCATATAAAAAAAACTCCCTATATTAATAAGAAGCCTATTTTACTTTTTTAACATTTTGCATCTTCATTTCATACTGAACTCTTTGCACCAAAGTAAGAGCAATAATTGTACACCAACAAAAACTACCACCATAACTAATAAATGCAAGAGGCACTCCTGTAATAGGAATAACACCCATAACACCACCTAAATTAATAACTATATGCAAAAACAAATAAATAGCAACTCCATAACATATAAGTCTATATAAAATTCTATCAGTTTTAGAACCCGTTGCAACTATTCTAAAAAGTAAAAATATATATAAACAAAATAATATTACTATACCTATAAGTCCACATTCTTCTGCATATATAGCAAATATAAAATCAGTATGAGATTCAGGTAAATATAAATACTTTTGAGTACTATTACCTAGTCCCTTTCCTAAAAGACCTCCCCCATTAATAGCAATATAAGCATTACATAACTGATTACCACTATCTAAATACCTATCACAAGGATGAGAAAAATTAAACCTATCTAATTTATTACTATCAAGAACTTTGTCTCCACCAATTACTAAAACAAGTACCAAACCAATAGCAGATATAAGTCCCAATATAAATACACTTAACTTTATCTTTTTTGAAGTTGGAGACATAAAGAAAATACACATAGATAACACTAAAAATATAAAAGCAGTACCTAAATCTTTTTGAAGCACAATAAATAAAGTAACAATTGCGATAACTCCTAAAGGAATAAGCATTCTCTTTAAATCATTCCCATAATCTTTATTTTGATCATAATAAGTAGCAAGAAGCACTATAATAGATATTTTAACAAATTCACTAGGTTGAATACCAAAACCCTTATATCCTATCCAACCATACACCCCATTAACAGCGGTACCATATAAAAATAAACAAAGAAGTATAACAGCAATAGCAATAGTAGCAAGCCACGATATTAAAGAATAAGTTTTAGTATTAAATTTAAGTATAACTAAAGAAATAATAAGCCCAGTAAAAATAAAAAATAACTGTCTTACAAAATAAGCACTAGGTAATGCATCAGACATATATGCAGTTACATTTGATGAAGAATAAATCATAACTACACCAAGTGCAAACAAAATAATTGTAACAATTAAAAGTTTTTTATCTAAATTTTTTAATATTTTTATCATATACTTTTCCTCATTATAATAATACCACAAAAACCAAAGATTTAAAATATTTTCTAAATATATAGTTTTTTGTAGTGTCAAAAAATGACTAATCTAGTAAACTATAATAGATAAATAAAAGGAGGCTTGTCTATGTATTATTATGGAAATTCATATGGATATGGTAACGCAGGTAGTTGCTGTGGTTCTCCAGTAAGTACTGGATACTATGGTGGATATGGAAATGGTTATGCAATAATTTTAGTCTTATTTATTTTACTAATAATCATAATTGGTGCTAGAAACTGGAACTAATTATAAAAAGAAGTAGCAAATAAATTGCTATTTCTTATTTTTTATGCAAATTTTTACCTTAATCAAAAACATCAGTTAACAAAATCCAATTCTCATTTTCCATATCTTCTGTATATTCAGTATTACATAGATATAATTGTTCGTTTTTATCATAATCTCTTACAAAACCAAAGTTTATATTATTATTTTTAGCATATTCTTTTAATGCTTCAAATTTATTTTCTACTTTAATATCTATATTTTTAGATTCACCAGTTGTGCTTTCTCCACCTTTAGTTTCAATAATCCAAATTTTATTATCTTTATCACAAACAATAAAATCAGGGTAGAAGTGCCATTTATGATTTACTGCATCAACATATACAATTGAGAAGTACTCACTAGATGATTCACCATTTTTATAGAACCATTTAATATTTCCATTATTTTCACAGAAATATTCAAACATTCTCTCACTTTTAGATTTTATAGTACTATTAGGATAGTTCATATAAATTGATTTTTCATATATAGTTGTGTCTTTCATTTTAGGATCATATTTAATATAATCCATTTCTGGTGCTTTCCAATCAGTTATTTTTAAATCATTAAGGTTCATTTTTATTTGTCTTGTTTTCCCTGAAACTGCCTCTTGGAAGTCATGTTTTAAAATATCCTCATTATTTATTACAAAAGCATAAAACTCTAATAATGATAAATCAACGAATTTTTTTGTAAATAATTTTCCTCTAAAAAACATTCTTTCAAGCATAAGTCTAGTTCTATCATATCTCATACTGATTTTAGAAGATATAACATTTATAGAACCTCTTAATTCAAAACCATTTTTATTTGTACTAACTTCTGATTCAACTTTAATTCTATTAGCGTTTTCTAGTTCATTTGAATTTATTCTAACTATTTTATCTTGTACTATATAATTTTCAATTGTATCTTTAAACACATATCCATTTGCTTCTAAAATAGTTTTATTGTTCTTTTTATTAGTTGTTAGTTTATATTTATTAATGTAGTATTCATGAAGAATATTAAATGTTTGTCTTTCATCAAAACCATCAAAAGCATTATCAAAAGATATTTTCTTTAAAGTAAAATCTTTGTATTCATTTTTCAAAAATATAACCTTTGCATCATAAGCATTACTACCTAATTCTTGCTTAACAGATTGTTCATATTTTTCATCAAATGTATAAAGATAGCAATTATCTAAAAGTACATTTTCATAGTGATGTGCTTGTGGCATTCTTCTAATTCTACCAATAGTTTGAGTTTCAAAATCTTCACTCATATTATCACGAAGTTTTACAAGTATTTTTGCTCTAGGACAATCCCATCCAGTAGAAATAGCTTGTTTCATAATAAGAATTGCTTGATTAGACTCATTATCTTCAATATTATCTATATTTTCTTTTCTATCAGATAACCATATTGCTAAATTTTGTCTATCATAAGAATATTTTCTTTCTTCAAGTATTGTTTCTATTTGCTTAATTAAATCATCTGACTTACTAGGTACTTGAATAATTATTAATGGATTTACTTGTATTCCTAATTTCATATATTCTTCTTTTACTGTTTTTCTCTTATTAATTGCTAAATCTAGTAAATATTCATGTTCATTTGAAAGAGTAGTAGTATTAGATACATTTTCATTAATATATAAAGCTCTTGTTATTAAACCTGCATTTATTACTTCTAATTCATCAATTTCAATAAATTCTGCTTCTTTATTAGTTTTTGTAGTAGCACTAACTCTAACAATATATTCTGGATTCATATATTCGATAACAGATTCTGACTTAACAGTTTTATTTAAATGCTCTTCATCAACTATAATGATAAATTTATATCCATTGTTGTGTGCCTCATGAACTCTTTCATATAAATTTTTCCTTTCAGTTTCTTCTAAAGCTTTATTATCTTTTTTAGTAATTGTTTCCCAATTTATAAAAGCAGTATCTTTAGCATCAAAACCATGTAGTAAAACTTCTTTTATAGTTTTAGTATTATGGTGAGGTAAAAACTTTATCATTTTCTTTCTGCTTTGTTCTTCCAATTCACCCTTACCAGGAGTAAGCCATACAAATATCGTTTTATTGCTTTCTTTTAAGTATTCTTCAATATAAGAAACAAGTATTATAGTCTTACCACTACCAGTAGGGGCTTGTACTAAAACTTCTTTTTTTGTTCCAACTGATGTAGCATCAAGTAATTTATTTACAGTTTTTATTTGAAAGTCTTTTAATTTTATCCCTTGCATTACATTACCTCCATAATTTCATCTTCAAAATAATATTCTGGAATTATATATACTTCAATATTATTATTTTTAAATATATCTTCTTGTCCTGATGTAAGGAGTATATCAGATGAAATATATACTTTATTACATACTTCTAATTCTTCTTTATTTTTACTAAATTTATCTAATTCTTCTTCATTTAAGTAAACTCTTATTTTATTATCATCAATTTCAATACCATTTTCTAATTGAATTAAATTTTTAATATTTATAAGTAAATTACTATGTAAGTTTTCTTTTTCAGTATTAATTCTTGGAATATAAGTACAACGGTAGTATTTCAAATTTGATTTTATTCCTTCAGAATATTTAGAATTATCTTTCCTAAATCCTGAAATAACTGTTTTTAGTCTTTGATATGTAATATTTTCACAAATATCATTTTCGTTATTAGTACATAAAATAAATTTTCTATTTCCGTTATCTTCTTGATTAAGTTCTAATACTGCTTGCCCTGTTGTGCCTGACCCTGCAAAAAAGTCAAGAATAGAACAATCATATTTATTATAAATTTTAAGTATTATTTTAATTAGTGAAGTTGGCTTAGGATAATCAAATGTTGATGAATTAAATATATTAACCAATTCTTTTTTTGCAATGTCATTTGAATATTCCGAAGCAATTAAATCAATAGATGATAATGGTTTAACTCTATTTTTAATTTGAATTTCATAACTTCCATCTTTTGATTTTATTATTGAAGCATTTAGATATGTCTTGGTATATATTCTTGTATTTCCGTCTTTACCTTTTTTAAAAACAATAAAACCATTCTTTAACCCAAAATCAAACAATTCTTTTGACCAACGCCATGCCCAATCAGCGCGTTTGTGATTTCCGTTTTTTCTTTTTATATATTCATCATAGTTACCACCAGGATATATTGTTTCGTTCTCATATTCTATGGGGTAATCCAAACTTGAACTATATGAAAGACTATTATAATCCAATGTTTGATTAAGTTTATATTTTCCTCTAATTTCGATGTATTCGTCTTCAAATTTATATCCTTCATCAATATGGCTTAATCCTACTATTGGTGCCATATTATGATTCTTTTCATATATAAGTATATAATCATGGTTTAATGAAATATTATTTGTAGTTTTTCCTGATGATTTTGTCCTTCTAGGTATACATGATACAATGTTGTTTTCTCCAAATATATCATCACATAACATTTTTAGTGGAGCTTGTTCATGGTCATCTATACTAATTGCAATAATTCCATCTTCAGATAATAATTGTTTTGCAATATTTAGCCTGTTTGACATAAATGAAAGCCATTTAGAATGTTTAAATTCATCTTCTTTAGAAAGAGTTTCATCTCCATATGTAAAGTCTTTATTCCCAGTATTGTAAGGTGGGTCTATATATATAACATCAACTTTACCTTTATGAGTTTTTTCTAATAAATACAAAC
>CAYSEZ010000055.1:0-7126 GCA_964430375.1 uncultured Mycoplasma sp.
AAAATATAGAGAAATATTATATATAGTTTTTATTTTATTAAATGTTACCGCTTATTATATATTTTTATCTCTATATTTTATTTTATGTTTAAATTATTAACTTCTTATCATTATATTTTGTCCTTTTGTTTCGTATCCATCTGATATAAATGAAAAGGCTTTTTTATCTATCTCTTTTATTATTTCTTTTATTAGGTAGTAATCTTTATTTGATACTACAATCATCATAAATTTTTTATCTTTATTATTAGTATTATATATTGTACAATCTGTCATAAATTCTTGTGATATAACTTTTTTTATTTCGTTTGCTTTTGTTGTAAGTACATGGAATACTTTGTTTTTTGATATTCCGATAATGATTCTGTCACTTGCTAATTTAGAAAAATATAGGTAGACAATTGCATATAGTATCATATTAACTCCAAAGATGGTTGCTCCTGCTATAATTATTATGCCATTTATGATAGTGTTTGTTTTAGTTACTGATATGTTGTAATATTTATAAATTATTTTAGATAGTAATCCTATTCCACCTGGGTTCATATCTATTTTATACATAAAACCACTTATTATTCCATATAAAACACCACTTATTATAGCAATTAGCAGAGTATTATCTACTTCGATAACTATTATATTAGTAATATTTGATGTTAAGCTAACGAATACTGGGTATATGATAGTACATATTGCTGCGGCGATGATATCATCTTTTTTTAGAGTTACTAATGCTATTACAAAAAGGATTGCATACATTGCAAAAATACTTATTGAAGGATCAATTTCAAATAAGTAATTAATTAATATTGCTATACTGCCTGTACCTCCGGTGATTAAATCTACTGGTACGAATAATAAGTTGTAAACAATTGCATTAGCTAGTAATAAGCCTATAAAGTAAAATATTTTTTTTATTCTTTTTTTACTCATTTTATTCTCCACCTAACACTTCATATGCATCTATTACAGTCCAAAATGCTTTTTTATCTATATGATTAATTCCTTCTTTAAATTTAAAATATTCTTTTGTAGGGATTACAGTGAATAAAACTGGGTTTTTACTGTTGCTATACCCTCCTTTTGCATCTAAAATAGTAACACTATGGTGAAGTTCATTAATTATAAAAGATGATATTTCTTCTTTTTTTTCTGTTATGATGTAGAAGGCTTTTTTATCAGATATACCTAAAATCATTCTATCAGTTAACATACTAATTAAATATACGATAATCATTGCATACATAAATTTTGTCCATCCAAATACAAAGGCTCCGATTAGTACAATAAATCCATCTGCGATTAAAGTAGCATTTCCCATACTAACATTTAAATATTTATTTAGAAGTTGTTTTATTACATCAGTCCCCCCAGTTGAATAACCTGCTTTAAAGGCTATACCTACTCCAGCACCGTATAAAACACCACCCATAATTGATGATAGTAATAGGTCTTCAGAACTAATTGATAAGATTGTTCCAATATTGCTAGTTAGATACATCATAACTGGAAATAGAAGGGAACCACATATTGAATGAATTGTTTTTTCTTTTCCTAAAAATATAAAACTAATAATAAGTAAAACTATATCTGATAGTAAAACAAATAATGATGAACTAATATTAAATAGTTTTACCGCTACTATACTAAGTCCTGAAACTCCTCCAAAAACAATATTGTTTGGTAGTAAAAATACATTAAATGCTATGGCTGCCAACGTAATTCCTATAAGCATTTCAAAAAATCTTTTTACTTTGTTTTCACTATAAACTTTTTTTACTATATCTACCATACTATAAACTCCTTAAATATTCTTCAATAAACATATCTATATCTCCATCTAATACTTTAGTAACATTACTAGTTTCTACATTAGTACGATGGTCTTTAACCATTGAATATGGGTGCATAACATAACTTCTAATTTGGGAACCAAACTCTATACTTGAATTAGTTCCTTTTATATTAGAAAGTTCTTTTTCTTGTTTTTCTATTTCTATCATTTTTAATTTGTTTTTTAATATTTCTAATGCTTTTTCTTTATTTTTTAATTGGCTTCTTTCATTTTGGCAAGTCACTACTATTTTTGTAGGTAAATGAGTTATTCTAACTGCAGAGTCAGTTGTGTTTACACTTTGTCCTCCTGCGCCAGATGAGTGATAAACATCTATTTTTAAATCTTCTTCTTTTATTTCTATATCTATAGTGTTATCAAATAGAGGTGTTACATCTACTGATGCAAATGAAGTATGTCTTTTGTTACTTGAATCAAATGGAGATAATCTTACTAATCTGTGAACTCCTTTTTCACATTTTAGATAGCCATATGCGTTAAGTCCTTTTACTAAAATTGAGGCTTTTTTTATACCGGTTTCGTCTCCATCTAAAAATTCAATAAGGGTTGTGTTGTATCCTTTGGTGGTTGTCCATCTATTATACATTCTAAATAGCATATTAGCCCAATCACAAGCTTCTGTTCCACCTGCTCCAGAGTGAATTTCCAAAATACAATCCATATGGTCGTATTCGTTTGATAATAACATATTAAGTTTAACCTCATTTAGTTTTTTTTCAAGTTCTGTTAGCGATTCTTCTATGGAAAGTACTAATGTTTCATCGTAATCTTCTTCTAGTAGTGTGATCAATTCTATATCAGATGTTATTTCATTTTTTAAGTTAATAATGTTATTAACGTATTTTTTTAAATTAGATTGTTCATTTATTTTTTCTTGTGCTTTTTCTTTATCGTTCCATATGCTACTATCGTTAAGTAATTCTTGAAGAGAGTTAATTTTTTTTATTTTTTCTTCTACTTCAAAGATCCCTCCATAATAAGTTTATTTCTTCTAAATAGTTATTTAAAATTTTTTTTATTTCTTTTGTTTCCATATTTATCCTCCAAACTATATTTAAATTATAACTCATTAATTTTTATTTAACAATAAATATATTAAGTGTATTTTATAAAATTTCAATATTATTTAATGATAAATTATTTTTGGGTTTATTTTTGTGTTTTTTTATTATGATTATGATAGTTGTTGAAATAATTAGTATTATTATAGATATAATAAAATATGTGATGTTATATGTTATAAAACTAATTAAATCAAATTTCATATCTTTATCTAAATAAATGTCTATTTCTTCTTTTAATTCTTGATTATAGTATATGGTTATGGTTCCTAGTTTGTCATTTTTTTTCATATTATGGGTAATCGTTGTTATGCCATCATATTCTATAACCATATTATTTTTTTCATAATCATTGGTTAAATAGTAGGAATAATCTTTTTCTGATAAGATATCTATTTGTTTTTCTTTTGTATATTTGGTATCTAATGTTGTTAAAATGTCTCCTTTATTAATTAGTGTTTGATATTTATAATTATTCATATAATATTCATAGATTGTTTTTGTATCTAATAATTGGTTTGGAAAATCTGCATTAAGTACTACAAGTAAATAAGAGACATCGTTGTATTCTGCGATTGATGCAAGACATACCCCAGCATCATCTGTGCTACCGGTTTTTCCTCCTTGCAAACCTTGAATAGAAATGTTTTTCATTTTGCTATATTTGTTTATTGTATGTTCTAATTTTGTTCCGTCGCTTGCTTCATATTTCATAGTGATGATGATTTTTTTAAATGTTTCGTTTTCTATACCATATTTTAAAAGTTTTGCCATATCACTTGCAGTGGAATAATTGTTTTTATCATCAAGTCCTGTAGGATTTGCAAAATTTGTATCGTTAAGTCCTAGTTCTTTTGCTTTTTCATTCATCATTTTAACAAAGTCTGGAATATTTCCTCCGATTAATCTTGATAAGGCATTTGCACAATCTGCTCCAGAGGGCAACATAAGACCATATAGTAAGTCTTCATATGTGTAATTTCTATATCTTACATAACCTGCGACGCTTGCATTGTTTTCTATTAATCCTTTCCAATCTTCGTTTGTGATATAAACTTTTTCATTAAGATCCTCTATGTTTTCTATTGCAACAATAGCAGTCATCATTTTTGTAAGCGATGCTACTGAAGTTTTTTCGTTTTCGTTTTTGTTATAGATTATGCTGTTGTCATTTAAATTAATAAGTATTGCTTTATCACTTTGAATAGTAAATGAGAATAAATTTGGGCAAAAGATAAAAAAACTTATAAAAATTAAGAATAATTTGTAAATATATTTCACTAATATCACCAACCTATTTTTATTATACAAATTGTTTTATAAAATGTAAATTGTTATTTTGTTATTTCATTTATTAAATTTTTTTCGTAATCTTTTACGTAGTATTTTATGTTTTTTATTCCTTTTGTTATTACTTCGTGCCCTTCTTCTTCAAGTAGTTTTTTTTGTAGTTCTATTCCTTCTGGATATTTTGGATTTAATTCTCCATTTGTTTTTAGAGTTCTATGATATGGAGTTTTGTCTTTATCTCTTTGGTAACTAGCCTGTGCGACAATAGTTATAAATATTCCAGCGGTCATCGGGTCTGTAAAATCTGCATTATTTTCTTTTGCAAGAATTTTTCTTATTTCACTAGTTGTTATAAGTTTTCCAAATGGGACTTTCTTCATTATTTCATCATAGTAGATTGGAGGGGCTAGAAACATTTGTTTGCCATATTTTTTAATTGTTTTTGGATCTTCAATGGTTATTATTTTTGGCATATCTTTGTTATCGTTTAACATTTTATTAAAGTCTTTTTTAGTTTCTTTCATGTTACACCTCTTTTTCTTTATATAGAAAGCATTCTTTTTCGTGGGAGTAAATTATTCCAATTGCTTGAAGATAGGAATATATAATTGTGCTTCCTGCGAATTTCATTTTTCTATTTTTTAAATCTTGTGAGAGTTTGTCTGATAAATTGTTTGTTGTTTTATCTATTTCATATATTGTTTTGTTATTTGTAAATGTTATTAAGTAGTTATTAAATGAACCATATTCTTTTACTATTTCTTTAAATATTTTACTGTTATTAATTATTGCTTTTATTTTTAGTTTGTTTCTTATTATTTTTTTATTATTAAGAAGTTCTTCTATTTTTTTATCATCATAATTAGATATTTTATCTATATTAAAGTTATCAAATGCTTCTTTGATGTCTTCTCTTTTATTAAGTATGCATTCCCAAGATAGGCCTGCTTGTAATGATTCTAGTACTAACATTTCAAATAGGTAATCATCATTAAAATTAGGGTTCCCCCATTCTTCATCGTGGTATTTTATATATTTTGGATTATTTAAGTTACACCATTTACATCTTTTCATAATTATCCCTCGTATATATTTTATCATATTTTGTGATTATATGTAAAAAACTGGATTATTTTTTTCCAGTTTTATGTTTTTAGCAAGCGCCTCCATTATTTTTAAAGTAAGATTCTATATATTTAATCATAGAGGTACCATATTCAAATTCTTTATCTTTTAGGATATCTTCGATAAATTTATCTCCTTCATTAGTTATAATGTTATCATTATTATCATATTCTACTATGTAGTTATATTCTTCATTGTTTAATGTGCAATTTAATGAAACAGTTGTTTTTTCATTATATATAGTGTGATTCTTTTTTACTACAGTAAATATAATTAGTGCTAGTAAGTCTATAATTATTAATGAGATAAATAAAATACCTGCGATTTTTAAAATTTTGATAATTATACCTGCGAGGCGTTCTGTATTACTTACTTTTTCTACTAGTATTTCTTTTACGTTATTATCTAGTAGTTCATCTATGCTGATGTTTAAGTTTTTTGATAATAATTTTAGTTGTTCTGGATTAGGGGATGTTTCTCCTAGTTCCCAGTTGGAGATTGTTTGTCTTGATACTCCGATTAGTTCTGCTAGATTTTCTTGTGAGAGTTTGTGTTCCTTTCTTAATTTTAAAATATTTTTACCTAAATTCATATTTTTCCTCCTTCAGTATTATTATAAAATAAAATTAATTATAAATTCTACCAAATATTTTTGGAAAATACGCAAAGGGTTTTAACATTTTAAGTGGTTTTAAATTTTTAGTTAATTTATGGGTAAAATGCTTAAAAGTTGTAGACAAAATGTTAAAAATATGGTAGAATTTATGCAATGGGGACGCTTATGGTTTCGACAGAAGTGGAATGGTTAAAATAGCAAGTAGATGGCAATCTATAAATGCAAAATTAAATATAACTGGAAACAGAAATTTAGCATTTGCCTAGTCTAATATAGGGCAAGCTCTTGTATGTTTTTTACTCGCGGAAATATATGAGGGCAATACTTAGCGAGTTATGTTATTATTGTTCTTACCGGTAATAAATGAATTTTAGTAAGATAGTTATTTATTAGGTTGTTAACTACCGTATAAGTAATGAAATTTAATAGTTAACTAAACTTGTAGAGGTTTTAACATAAGTTTGCTTTTGGACAGGAGTTCAACTCTCCTCGTCTCCACCAATAGAAAAATTATCCTTATTTTATAAGGGTTTTATTTTAAAAAATGAGACTACCTCGTATTTTGCCAATTTAGTTTAGTGGTAAAACAGATGCATGGTAAGCATCAGAGGACTGTTCAATTCAGTCATTTGGCACCATTAGAGTTTTACTTAAAATATTTATATATAGAAAGTGTTATTTTTTAAATGTAATTGATAGTATTCATAATAGAATAACGGAGGTGTTAATATAAACAAGACAAACGTTTTTGATTATGCTAAATGGTTTTTAGAAAATAATTTAGATACTCCTAGAAACACATTTAAAGGTAATATGAAATTACAAAAATTATTATTTTTTGCTCAGTTAATAAGTTTAGCCAAAAATAATAAATTGCTATTTGAAGATCAATTTTGTGCATTTGAAAATGGTATGGTTATGGAAAGTGTTAGACTTAAATATAAAAATAATTTAGATAAATTATTAAATTATAAAAGAAATGAGTTAAATGATAAAGAATTAGAAATTTTAGAATTAACAAAAAATATATATGGTTCTGAAAACGCAGATACTTTATCTAATATGACACATCAATTTGAATATTGGAAAAAGTATTTACAAATCTCAAATAATCAGTTAAATTTTAAAGACAAAAATAAATCTATTGTTCCAAATGAAGAATTGGAAAAAGAACTTGAT
>CAYSEZ010000056.1:0-1886 GCA_964430375.1 uncultured Mycoplasma sp.
ACATAACTAAATCCTTTACCAAGTTCTAATAAAAATTCTTTTAAGTGTTCTATAATATTTTTTTCTAAATCAGATTCTAAGTAATTAGTATTTTCTTTTATATCTAAGAATTCTAATACAAAAGGATCTTTAACTAAGTCATTACTTGTTTTTTAAATTTGTCCTTTAAGAGATAGTTCTTGTATTTTTTCTTTATCTAAAGATAAAGTTAATCTTTCATAAAGTAAAGAATCTCTTTGTCTTTGAAGTTCTCTGACACTCCATTTTGAATTAATAGATTCATTTAAATAAAAATTTCTTTTGGGTTCTTCTTCTATTTTAATAAGTTCTAAATAATGTGACCAGCTTAATTTGGAAGACACTGTCTTCCAAATTGGATATACTAAATAAAACTTTCTCATAGTTCGTAGATTTCTTGCAGAAAATCCTTTACCAAATTCATCAGTTAATTTTTGTGATAACTTTTCAATTACAGTATCACCATAACTTGCTCTTTCATCACCTTGCTGTATTTTCATAATTGCCTTTCCTATGTTCCAATATAAATTAAGCATTTCTGTATTAACTGTACTATATACTTTATTCCTACTGATTATAACTAAATTTTTAATATTATCAAATATATTATTAATTTCATTATCATTTTTTTATTAACATATTATTCATTAATTACCTCTATTATTTTAATTCATATCCTAATTTTTCTAATTCCATTATTGCAATACTAGATAATTCATTTTTAGATAGTTTATTAATATCAAAAAAGTCTGCGCCAAGTGAATCATCATTTATTTCGTCTACTTCAACTTCATTTTTTATTTCATTATTAAAGTTTGAAACTATAAAGAAGATACCGGTATGATGAACTTTTACTAAAACATCTTCTTTAAATTGCCAATTAAATGATACTGAATCTGCATCAAATAATTGATAATCTAATACTTCAATACCTACTTCTTCCATTAATTCTCTTTTTAGGGCTTCCCCTGGCCTTTCACAAAATTCTATTGTTCCTCCGGGTAAATCAAGTTTACTATCATATGGGCCTCCGAACTTTTTAATAAGTAAAATTTTATCATCTTTTATTATTAAACCATAAGCTCCGAGTTGTTTATATTCTTTCATAGTTTTTCACCACTTTCTTTATTAATATAAGTATAACATATTTTTTAATTATATTAGTAATTACTTTAGTCTTTTTTAATATATTTTAATATGAAGAGATTGTTTTTTGTTTGTTTATGTTTATTTACATGTGTTTTATTAGGTATTAAGAATTTTGTTAATAAAAATGTATTATATGAACAAAATTATGAACTTAAAATTGATGTCCCTATAACTAGTTATGAAAATCTTAATAATATTATTAATGATAAGATTGATTATTATGTTAGTAATTTTAAGAATAGTATTGATTCTAGTTGTTATGTTAATAATTGTTATAGTTTGATTATTTATTATGATGAGTATGTTTATGATAAGTATTTATCTTATGTACTTTTTGTTGAAAGTTTTATTGGAGGGGCACATCCAGATCATGATATTTTTACTATTGTTTATGATAAAGATAGTGATAAAGTAATTGATATTAATTATTTAATCAGTATAGATAGTGATATTCTTAATAAGTTTTCTATTTATTCTAGGGAGAAGTTAATGTATGATAAGGGTATTGTAAATTTTTCTATGATGATGGAAGGGACTAGTCCTAATGAAGAGAATTTTAGTAGGTTTGTTTTTTCTAGTGATGGGGTTTTAGTTTATTTTCCTAGGTATCAGGTTGCTCCTTATAGTTCTGGGGAGTTTATAGTTAGTATTCCTTATGATGTTATTAACAATTTTGTTAATAAGTAAAAAAGTTAGTATTTTGTACTAGCTTTTAATTT
>CAYSEZ010000056.1:1986-6965 GCA_964430375.1 uncultured Mycoplasma sp.
TTTTTAATTAATCATCATTTTCATAATGCATATAATAATTATCGTAATAAGATCTAAATATATCATATCCACTTCTTATGCCAATACCTTGATCTAGCATTTGTTCAAATTCAGAAATTGATACCCATTTAGCATCTTGTACCTCATCTTCTTGTAATCTCAATTTTTTGATGTTAATATTAGTTTTTAATAACCATATCTCTACAAAATCTCTTACACGCATATATGAGCCGATAAATCTCATATCATTTTCATTAGCTTCTATTCCTAATTCTTCATATAATTCTCTTTTAGCTCCTTGTAAACTAGTTTCTCCACTTTTTACTCCTCCAGCAGTTGTTCCCCACATATTAGGTGCTTTTTTTGCAGTTTTTAATCTTTGCTGGATAAGAATCTCATTTTTATCATTTATTACCCAAATAAAACTTGATAGTCTAAATTCACCTTTTACTAAGCTTTTCTTTTCTTTTACACAATCTATTTTATTATGATGTATATCATATAAATCAACTAATTCCATTATCATATCTCCTTTTAACAATTAATCATCATTTAATTTGTTTAAATATTTCATAACTATTTCATAATTTAATTTATAAAAATCACTATAAGTTTTATTCTTTTTAATACACCACCATAAAGAAGTATATGAATCGAACAAACTATAAAAGTTTAATCTTTCTTCAAAATTATCTTCAACTGGTTTTATAGTGTTATATCCTTCCATAAATTTTGAAAATTTATTATTATTAAGAAGTCTATTCATTTTTACAAAATCAAATACATATTCACCATTTTTCATACTTTCTAAATCAATTAATTTTATTTCATCATTATCATTAAATATTAAATTACCTATTCTAAAATCCATATGTAAAATAGAATTTTTGTAGTTATTATTAATATTATTGTTTATGTAATTATGTAAAAATTTAGTTATTTTGTTGTTGTTTTCTTTACCTAATGTTTTTTCTAATGTTTCTACTGTTTTATCAAGACAGTCATTTAGATATGTAATCCAAGAGTTATTGTCTTCTTCTAGTAAATTACAAGAATGCAATTTTGCTAGTAAAATGCCTATATTTTTTACTTGTTCATCAGATAGTTTATTTGCTTCTTCATCATATTTATTTATGCCTTCAAGAAAACTTTGAATAATATAATATTTTTCATTATGTTTTCCTATACCTATTACTTCTGATACGGGTATATATTTTTTTAAATATTCCATATATTTACTTTCGTTAAGCATTTTATTTTCATTATTACAAAATTTTAGAATATATTTTTTGTTATCATTAGATATTATTATATAAACATTTGAATTAAATGAGTTAGTTGCATTTATTATTTCTTTTATCTTAATTTTATGTTTATCAAATATACTTTCTATATTTTCTTTGTTCATAATAACACTACCTTTATTTAATATTTTATTTATAATTACTATTTTCTACAACACAATTTATATTCTTTAATATCATTAATTTACATCAGGCATATCTAAACCAAATAATACTTCATTATAAATGGTTTTTTCTTGTTCTTTGCATAATTCTTGATATTTATCATCCCAAGATAATTTATATCTTCTTTTATCATCTAAAGATAAAATATCTATCCATTTTTTTATTTCTTCTTCTTTATTAATTGCTTCTTTTTTTGCTTCAATTTCTACTGCAATCCCAAATGGATATTCATCTACTGCTATTTCTATGTAATCATTTTCATATATATTTCTATATCTTTCATAACTTTCTATTAAGTTCATATGTAAAACATTGATAATTATATTTTCAAAATTTTGATAATCATTATAATCTAAATGGACCTCTATCTCTTCTTCTTTATTAATTAAAGAAGAAAATGTATTATTTAATCTTCTTTTCCAACTTAATTTACATAAAGAAATATTTTCATTTTTTGTTATTCTTAGTCTAAATCTACCATCTATTTTTTTATCATAAAAATCATATTCTTTCATTGGGTGATTATACTGACTTGTTTTTTCGTAAAAACGTCCTTTATTAATTAAATTATCTATTTTACTTAATTTAGTTATTATTTCATCTTTGCTATCTTTTGGATAATAGTATCTTACTTCATATTCCATTTTCTACACACCTCTTAGATTTATGGCTTTATTGTATCATGCATAATTAGTTTTTTAAACTTATTTTTATAGGCTTGAATATTATTTTTTACTAAATATTAAGAGAAAAATACAGAAAGGAAATAGTTGCTTTATGAAATATTTTGATGTATATAATAAAAGTAGAGTATTATTAGATTATGAAGAAAAGATGATTTAGTTAATGATAATAAATATATAATGGAGCAGAATTATGGATAATAAATAATAATAAAATATTAATGACTAAAAGAAGTAAAAATAAACCTCATCCTTTAATGTAGGAAGGACTAGGAGAATGTTCTATAAAAGGTTTATCTACAATTGATACAATAATAATAGAAATAAAAAATATATCCTTTATAATAAAAGAATAATTTTACGATATAGTTACTGGCAATAAAATATTCCCTTTTGTAATAGATAGATTTATTAATGCCTTGTTTTTATTTTAATCTCTTGTTTTTCATTTGCATTTAATTCGTTTTTCAAAGGTTTCGTTAATTCGCCTTGATATAAAATAGTTAACTCATGCAAAGCTCTAGTCATGGCAACATAAAGTAGCTTCATATCGCTAATGTTTTCACTATTATAAACAGTTTCTGAAGCATTTAAAATAAGAACACTATCAAACTCTAAACCTTTTGCTAAATAGCATGGAATAATACATAAACCACCATTATATTCAGTATTCTTACCATCAATTAAGTACATCGAAGTATTGCTTTTTATTACTTTTTTATACAAATCTTTGGCTTCTTCATCAGTTTTTGTAATTATTGCGATTGTTTTATAATTTTTATCATTGCAACAATCAATAAAATTTAGAATATGTTTTATACTTTGTTGACTATTATTTTTATATAAAACCTGTGCTCCGTGTCTAATAACAGGAACTGCTTTTTTCATATCCATATAATCAATAACTTTGTTAGCCGAGTTAATTATTTCATAAGTGCTCCTGTAACTCTTTAATAAATGTATAATTTCGCAATTATTATCAAACACATTTTTTTGAACATCGTTCCAATAATCAATTGTTCGACATTGATATATTGACTGTGCTAAGTCTCCAAATATACTAAATGTTGCTTTAGGCATAATCTTTTTTAATACATAAAAATCAAACTCACTTAAATCCTGTGCTTCATCTATTACTATATGTCTTAAAAATTCATATTCTTTTATGTTCTTTATAGAGGATTTTATATATAATAATGGTGCTAGATCTTCAGATCCTACTCTTTTTTCTTTTAATTTGGAAATATCATTACTAATAATTAAATCAAAATTCTCAAGTTCAAAATTTAAATATCTATTTAGATTTTCTAAAAATTTAATATATAAAGGGAGAATCTTAGGATCAGACTTTTTAAAGTATTTTCTTAATGCAATATGACATTTTTTTTCTAATTGTATTTTCGTAGTATTATATTTTTTCATTTCTTCTTTTTTGTTTGCATCTGACATACCTTCTGATTTACTTATATATTGTTCCCATAAACTATTACTGATACTATTAAAATTATTTTCAATATATTTAGAAATCAACAACGAAACTTGATCTACTTGCTTATTCAAATTATCTTTAAATAAAAAGTTATTTTTTACTTTTTTAAATATTTCATTTATTGTCGTTCCATTCACTATAATGTATCCATCAATATCAAAATTTGAATCTTTAAAAATATTATCTAAATATTCATTTAAAAACTTATCAATTGCTTTTTTAAAATTCATATCCCCTTTTAACTTTTTATATTTTTGCATCATTTCTTTAATTGACTCATTATATTCATTGCTATATGAAACAAAATTAAATCTTTCGTTTAAGACTTTACCAACAACCTCATCATATGTTAATTGTGAAACATTATTAACATCAAGGTCTGGTAATATAGCAGAAATATAATTGACAAAAAATTTATTTGGCCCTATAACCATATACTGTTCTGGCATAATTTCATTTATATAATTATAAACCAAGTAAGCTATCCTATGTAATGCAACGGTTGTTTTCCCCGATCCTGCTACCCCTTGTATAATTAAGTTTTTACTTATTTTTTCCCTAATAACAGAGTTCTGTTCTGCTTGAATTGAGGCAACAATGTTTTTTAGCCTGTAATCTGTATTAACACTCAGATAAGGGGATAATATTTCATCGGTAGAAACTAAATCAACATCTCTAAAATCTAACAATTCTCCATTTTCAATGTTATATTGTCTTTTCAATACCAATTCACCAGTAATTATTCCCTCAGGTGCTTCATAAGAAGCTTTTCCTAGACTACTATCATAATAAATTGATGCAATTGGAGTTCTCCAATCGACTGTTATTATATTATTATTTTCATCAGAAACTCCAACTTTTCCTAAATAGCATTCTTTTTCTTCACTGTTGCCATCTATAACAAAATCAATTCTAGCAAAATATGGTTTTTTATAATTTCTTTCTAATGACTCTATTTTTGTGGCATAAAGTTTACTCATACTATACATCATATCAGGGTCTTCTCTATATTTTTCGGCTATTGAATCCAAAGACATTTTAGATAAAGTTATTACATCTCTATACACTTTTAAAACTTTCTTCAATTGTTCTTTTTCTTTTAACATCTCATTCATTATTATAACCCTCCCCACATAAAAATAAATAGATAATGAAATTTTCTATAGTATAACATATATATAATAATTAAATCAATAAATTCTATACTTTTTCTATGCTTTTTATTCAATTTCTTTCATTTGTACAATCACTTCTATAGTAATTGTATCATTAATTAAAAATGTAGGAAAACCGACATTTTATTTTACCAATTTCCTACATTTTATTTTACCATTTACA
>CAYSEZ010000057.1:0-6891 GCA_964430375.1 uncultured Mycoplasma sp.
GTCCGTTAGTCGTAGTCATTGAATTAATTTGATATTGAAAAGTTTGTACTCCATCTTCTATTTCTTTTTTTAAATCTTCTTTAGCATATTTTTCTACTAAATCTTTAGATAATTTTCTTTTCTTATATTTTTCTAAATAACGATTATAACTTTCTCTTACAAAAGGTGCTAAATGTGTAAGTGTAATAGTACAACCTCCATATTGATTAGAACTTACCGCAGTAATTAACTGTGTTGCAATAGTTGTCGCAGTTAAGAAGCGATGTGGTTTTTCAATCATAACTCCATTTATATTTGTACCATTTTCTAGCATATCTTCTAGGTTAATTAAATCACAATTATGTAATGCATTTTGAGCAAAATAATCTGCATCATGAAAATGAATAATACCTTCATCATGTGCTTTTACTATATCTTCAGGAAGTAAAAATCTTCTTGTTATATCAGTTGAAGTAATCCCTGCTAAATAGTCTCTTTGAGTAGTAACTATTTTAGCATTTTTATTAGAGTTTTCTGTATTCCAATATTCACTTTCTCCATCAATTAATTCTTTAATAGATAAATCTGTAGTATTACTTCTTCTTATAAGTTCTCTTGTATATCTATAAGTAATATATTCTTTAGCAAGAGCATATTTTCCCATAGACATAAGACGCATTTCTATAATATCTTGAATATCTTCGACTAAAATTCTTTTCTTTTTTAAGCCTTCGATATATTTAATAATATTCTTAATTTGAGTATCACTAACTCTATTTTCCTCTTCTACTTCATTATTTGCTTTTTTTATAGCTATTTCAATTTTTTCTGGACAATAATCTACTATGTGTCCATCTCTTTTAATTACTTTCATACCTTTACTTCTCCTTTTTTATTTTTTTGTACAATAAAAATATATCACAAATATAAAAATACTAATGTTGCAATTGCAACAAATAAGAAAAAATAAGAAAATAATTTTTAAGAGATGTAAAGTATGTAAATTAGAGTTTAATTTTATAAAAAAATCCTCTAAAATAAGAGAATTTGCTTATATTATTTGCCATATTTATATCTAACTAAAAAATTGTAAAGTAAGTGTAAAGATTATGGTCACATTGGTGAGGTAATTTCTTATTATTAGTTTCTATTATAGCATTTATATTGTTATTTTAAAATATAATATATGTTTTTACCTGTTCCAACTTTAATTAATTTATTATCATTTACCATTTTATTTAATATATCATTAGAACTTGTTTTAGATAGATCAAGTAAAGATTCTACTGTAAGCCTATTAATTTTTTTATTTTTATTTAAGTAATTAACAATTTTATCTTCTTTTGTTACTTTATTATTGTTATTATCATCATTTACATAATTTACATTGTACAAAATTATTTTAAATGAATTATCAGTATTTAGTATCAAAGGTCCCTTGCAATTATATGGTTTATATGAATCAATAATTCTATTAATACCAGTACCAAAACTTTCTACATATTTTAATCTATAAAAAACATTAGCTAGATTAGGATTTCTAGATTCTGAAATACCACTATAAAGATCGGAAATGTTAAGTCCTTTTACCAAACCTCCAAGTGATGTTATTTCAAGATGGTCATCAAATAAAGAAACCAATATGCTACCATTAAAATTGTAATCACGATGTATAACAGCATTTAACAAAGATTCTCTAATAGAATAAACCGGATAATCTCTTGTATCAACTCTTTCTAATCCCACTATTTCACCCTTTGTTTTATTAAATAAATCAAGATAATTAAATGTATCATTAATTTGTTTTAAAACTGAACCAGTAAATTCTTTTCTATCTCTAAATTCCAGTTTGTTATTGCCATTAAAAATAGCACATTTTATCATATATGGACATTCATCGGATAATAGCAAACCTAAATTAGTATATTTATTATCTAAAGTCATAATATTTAAAGTTTTAAACTTATTATCATTAACTTCTATATTATGTTTTTCAAAAATATTTTTTAAATATTCAAAATGTAAGTCTTGAATACTAGAAATATTGTTTTCAAATGAATCACTACTGTTATCTAATAATAATTTTTTAATAACTTCTTCACTTGCTTGTGCTGAAACATTTCCGTATCTTAAATAAACCCCAGAAGGCTTTAATCCTTTTTCTACTAAATAATATGGTTTGTTTGGAGTCTCATTTACTTTTACCACTATTATATCTTTATCTTCAATCTTTTCAATATATATATTTGTGTGCAAAGTTAAATCAGAATTAATTCCATCACGGATCATTCCACTTAAAGCCTCTAAATCCTTTTGTGGATTTTTTAATCCTACAACATTACCATCATCATCTATACCTATGTAAACTGTACCAGGATTAGTATTAGCAAATGCAACTATTTCTTTTTTTATTTCTTTAGTAAGTTCAACTTTTAATTCTACAGTTTGATTTTCTTTAAACATTTTTTATCACCAATAATATTATATATTAAATCTTTAAAATTTTCAACATATTCGACCAGTTTTTTAAAGTTTTCGACCATATTCGACCGGTTTTCGACCAATAACTAAATTTTTATATACTTTACCTATTATTGTTCTAATAATTTATTATAGATTGGCAATAATACATTATTATATTTATACTCTAATGATTTTAAGTAATATTTCTTTTGTGCACTGCTTAATACAGGTAAACCATTATATTCTTCTGGTAATTCATTAAATATATCTCTTATTGCACTCATATTAATTTTTGGTACTATTCTTTTAATTGCTTCATTACAATCATTATTTTTCATACTTTCCATATATTTTAATGGATTAATTGTTTTCCCATTTAATTTATAAATTGAGATAGAACTATCATAAACAGACCCTTTAAATTTTAAATCATCATTATAAATAGAATTTAATTTTTCATCACTAGATTTATTATAAAAAGATGCACCATTATCATATACCGGAGATATTCTTAAGTTATTGGTTTCTTTATTTAATATTAAACCCCAATTAGTTTCATTTCTACCATTATTACTAATAAAAGCATCTATTACAAACATATCCCAAAATCTTAATTTTAATTCTTTAATAGATTTAAAATAATAATTATTTTCCATAATAAATAATATTTCTTCAAGATTATTATTAGAGTATCTTAAAGAACTACTAGATAATTTATCTATTTCTTTTTCTACAACTTCATCATATTCGTTTTTAATCATATTATAATCTATTATAATTTCATTACTTTCTAAAAAATCTTTACACGCTACTACTATTTTATTATTTGCATAACCTAATTTAGTTTTATGAGTATCAACACCTAAAGATTCATATATATGAGAACCAAGGTATTCTGATAAAGGCGAAGTAAAATAAGATATCTCCTGTACATCCATACTTTTAGTACTTTTAGGGTATTTTAAAAACCATTTTTCATTATCAATAATTACACCTTTTTTACTTCCGGCATGGCCCCATAGCTCATACCACTATTGCTTAATAAATCAAAATTTTCTATTTTAATCATATATACCTCCATACTTTTTTAATATTGTTTTATAATCATATTCACTAATAACACCATTACGTAAATATGATTTTGCTTCTATATCTAACAAAGGAAACTTCATATCATAATTAAACCAGTCTCCTTCTTTATCATAATTTTCTAGTTCTTTTATTATGTCTATTAAATAACTTGGTAAATGTGGATAATCATATTTTATATTATAATCATAAAGTGGTTTATCAGTTTTAAAGGGATCTTTTTCATTTTTCATAATTTTTCTCCTTTTTATATAAACTATTACTTTCAATCTATATTTTATCAAACTTTTTATAAAAAGCCACTAATTTCAATTAATATTTTTTACTATATAGAAAAAAGTTGCAATTGCAACTATAATAAAAAAATGATAAAATAATTTTAGGTGGTCTATATGAATGATTTATTTTTAAATATAAGTAATAAAGATAAAATAAAATTATTAAAATTATTAGAAAGTTACATAAGAAATTATAAAAAAAATACTTATATTTCTATAAATAATAGAGAAAATATTATTGGTTATATAATAAATGGAACACTTGAAATAATTAAAACTGATTATAATGGTAATACTAAAATAACTGATAATTTAACTGATAACGATATATTTTTATCTTACCTTTATAATGATGAATACTCTATTATTACTAAAGAAGATTCTAAAATATTATTTATTGATTATGAAACTATTATTAACTTAAATATTAATAATAATTACTATAATATATTTTTAAAAAACTTACTTAATATATTTAACACTCTAATTGAAGAAAAAAATAAACATATAGAAATATTATCTAAAAAATCAATTCGTGATAAACTTTTAGAATATTTTAATATAAATTCTAATCATAGTAAAGTGATATACTTACCATATAGTTATACCTTTCTAGCGGACTATCTATCAGTAGATAGAACTGCGATGACTAGAGAACTTAAGAACTTAAAAGATGAAGGTTTTGTAAGTACTAAAGGTAGAAAAATTACTCTACTTTATTAGATATATATTTAATTATATTACTAATTATTATATATAAAGGAGTTGCAAGTATAAAACCCATAAACCCAAATAATGAAGATGATATTATAATAGATATAATAACCATAATAAAAGGTATTTTAGTAGTTTTACTCATTATTTTAGGATCTACTAAATAATTATCTATAATAGGTATTAAAAGTGCTACTAAAGATGTTAAAATAAATAATCTTTTACTTATATTAAGTGTAGTAATAAGTGCTAGTAAATTAGTAAATAATGCTCCAACATAAGGAATAATTGTAGTTATTCCTACTAAAACACCAAGTAAATAATAATATGGGTGTCCTATTAAAAAGTAGATAGTAGTATACTCTATTATTTCAATTAACATAATTATAAATATACTTTTTATATAAGATGATAAATCATTATCTATTTTAGTAATAAGTATATTTATTTTTTTATTATTTAATTTTTTATCTATAAAAGTTCTTATTTTATCCATATTTATAAGTAAAGATATAGTCATAACAGTAATCATAATTATATTAATTATAAAAGATATAGATTTATTTATAAAAGAAAAACTAGTAATAGATATATTAGAACTTATACTATTAATTAAACTATTTATTATATTATTATCTATATTTTTTAATATAATAGGTAATAAATAAGATAATTCTTCTATTAAACTATTTATTTCTTTTAAAAGAATTGGAATAGAAAAATAAAATATAATAAATAATACTATTATAATAATTAAAATAGTAATAAAAATAGATATAGTTTTAGAAAACTTTTTATTAAAAAATTTAACTATTGGATATAAAAAATAAGATATTATAAAAGATATTAAAATAGGATTTAATATTTTTTTAATATTTATAAAATAAGTACTAATTAATGGTAATACTTTAAAAGATAAAAATATAATAGAAAGTATTAATAATATAGTTATAAGTTTATTATTTATTTTCATAGTAAATTTTATGTTATTTTAATAATTATTTTCATATATTTTAGTATGAAAGAAAAATTTATTAAATCTACAATTATATTAGTTATCGGAGGTTTTATTACTAAAATACTTGCTATGGTAATTAGAATAGTTATTACTAGAAAGATAGGAACAGAAAATATAGGTTTATATATGCTTGTTATGCCTACTTTTAATTTGTTTATTACTATAGCAACTTTTTCGTTACCAGTATCTATATCAAAACTTATAAGTGAGGATAAAAGAAATAATAAAAATGTAATATTAGGTACTATTCCTATTGCAATTATTTATAATATAGTTATTATGTTTATTTTAATAATATCCTCTTCTTTTATAGCAAATAACTTACTTAAAAATAATATGTTATATTACCCTATTCTAGCGTGTTCTTTTACTCTTCCTTTTATTACTTTATCTAGTATTGCAAGGGGTTATTTTTATGGTAAAGAGAAAATGTTACCACATGTTATTTCTAATATAATAGAACAAATAGTTAGAATAATTAGTATAATAGTTGTTACTCCATATTTATTAAAAAAAGGAGTTATTCCTACAATTACAGGGTTAATACTTCTTAATATAGTAAGTGAAGTATCTTCAATTATAGTTTTATTTGTATTTTTACCTAAAAAATTTAAAATAGAAAAAAAAGATATAAAACCTAATTATGATAATATAAAAGATATAATAAGTATATCTCTTCCTACTACTAGTGGAAGATTAATATCATCATTTGGTAATTTTTTAGAACCTGTTATTACAACTTTTGTTTTATTAAAAATTGGTTATAGTAATAACTTTATAACTGAAGGATATGGAATAATATCAGGATATGTTCTTCCTATGGTTACTATGCCTATGTTTTTAACTGGTGCTATATCAAGTGCACTTTTACCTGTTATTTCAAAATATAATGCAATAGGCAATATGAAAAGAGTAAAACAAAAAATAAAACAAGCTATAGGATTTTCTCTTTTAATTGGAGTTCCTTGTACTATACTTTTATTTTTATTCCCTAATTTTTTCTTAAATATTATATTTAATGTAAATACTGGTTCTAATTATTTAAAGATAGCAAGTATTATATTTTTACCCTCATATATAATTAGTCCTTTAATAAGTAGTCTTCAAGCTTTAAATAAAGCAAAATATATAGCAAGAGCAAGTTTTATTGGAATATTACTAAAAACTCTTACTTTATTTGTTACTTTATATTTAAAAATTGGAGTACTTCCTATTTTAATTTCTTATTTAGTTTATTATGTGTTTAATATAATTTATTTAACTAGTAAGATTAAAAAATTAACCATATAAAAAGATTAATTATTGTAACCTAATACTTTAATTAATCTTTTTAGTGGATATACATAAGCA
>CAYSEZ010000058.1:0-6616 GCA_964430375.1 uncultured Mycoplasma sp.
CTTCTATATTTAAGTCCTAAACTATAAAAGTTCGGACAGATTTCCCAATGGAGCATTTGCTAAACGGGTTATGCACACTTTTGATAAACAAATTCATTTGTATTTGATGTATTAATCATAACGTACATAATATAAATTATCAATAGGAATCAATAAAAAATTATTAATTTTTTTAGGAAAAGCACTATTGTATGCTATAATATTAATCAAAGGAAGTGATTTACATGCTTGATTATCCAAAAGTTATAGAAGTTCAATTTCATAATAAATGTAATTCAAATTGTTTAATATGTCCTTATAAAGATATGAATTATAATTATGAGAAAATGTCAAAGGAATTATTTGAAAAATTTTTGAGCGAAATTGATGAGAATAAATTAAAAAGAATAATACCATATCTAAACAATGAACCATTTTTGAGTACAGATTTTATAAATATGGTAAAAATGATTAGGAATAAATTTAAAAAAATTGAAATAGAAATATCATCTAATGTATCTATGATAAAAGAAATAGATATTGTAGAAATGAGTAAACTTAATATTACAGAATTAAGACTAAGTGTTTTTGGGTATGAAAAATCGACTTATAATAAAATGATGCCATGTTTAAACTATGAAAAAACATTTGAAAAATTACAAATGATTAGTTCGGTGATGAAAGATAGTAATACAATTATTTCAATAGTTATGATAGATAATGGTGAAATAAATGAGCAAGAATTTATTGATATGAAGTGTTTATGCAATAAATTAGGCTTTAAATTTGAAAGATGGGGATTTTTAGATAGAAGTGATAATGTAACATACAAATCTAATAATATTTATAATGAAAATGTTTCATCTTGCGAACAAAATAGACCATTAGAAAGAATGCATATACTTTCGGATGGAAGAGTTATATTTTGCTGTCAAGATTGGTCACATTCGTTAGTTGTAGGTAATATTAGTTACAATACCATTAGTGAAGTATGGAATAGCGAAACTTTTATAAACGCAAGAAAATCATTATATGATAAAGAAAAAGATAGTCCAATGATTTGCAAAAAATGCAAATTAGGACATTAAGGAGTGGCTGTGTATGAATAAAGTTGGTATTTTATATTTTAGGAGTTTGTATTCTCAGTCTGCAGCTTCATTATCAGTTGGAAAATTTTCTGACTATTTATTAAATAGAGGATATAAAACAAATATATATCTATTAAAAAACGATGATCATTCAGTAGTTCTTTCAAAATATGATGAAATAGTAAAAAATGATATTATAATTTATAAAACTAACTACAAAGATTTTGAATATGGAATTCGTATGTTGAATTTTTTGTTTAGTAAGTCTAATAAAAAAATTTATTTAACAGGTCCATTTGCTCAAATGAATAAAGAAAGAATACTAAAAAAATATATTTTCATTACAGATATAATAGATATTCAAAATAGCAACGAAATTAATAATATTTTTCCAATATTAGAACCAGTAATAAAAAAAGATAGTGTCATTTATGGTGTAGATCGAGAGATTGAAATTCAAGAAAAAGGTCGTTATATAAATTTAGAAGCATCAACTGGTTGTATATATAATTGTGCCTTTTGTCATATAAAATTAATGAATTATACCAAAAGTGAAAAAAATATAGAACTTTTAGTAAATGAAATAGAAGAATTGCATAAAAGATTGGGTAAAAATTATTTTATATTTAATGATAGTGTTTTTTGGAAAAATAACCATGATAACGAAAGAATTGAAAAATTTATAAAATTATTAAAAGAGAAAAAACTAAACATTTATTTCATGATTTATTTATCATTAACTATAAAAATTAGTGATGATTTATTAAAAAAATTAAGAGATGTTGGACTAATAAGGGTTTTCTTTGGAGTCGAAAATATTTCTAAAAGTTTTTCAATTCAAAATAATAAATATACGTCTGCAAGTGACACTGAAAAATTTATTAATAAATTAGAAGAATTAGGTATTAGTTATCACATAGGATTTATGTTATTTAGTAAAGAAACTAGATATAAAGAATTGCAAGAGAATATTGATTTTCTTTATAGAATCAAAAAACTATTTAGACCTGGTATGTTAGTAGAAAAAATGCGAATATTGCAAAATTCAAAAGATTCTAAATATTTATATTATGATGAAAGTAAAATTGATCAAGCATATAATTACTTAATTGATGATCCAAAAACAGAAGAATTTTATATTATAGTTAATCAACTATTTTCAAATATTAATATTAGAAATTTTGAACAATTCTTTTCTGGAATAAAAATTGCTTTAACTATTATAAAAAGAGAAAAATTAATAAATAATTATATTGAGTATGAAAAAAGGTATAATAATGTATTAAATATCATTAATGATAGTGTATTTAGAATTTTATCAAAAGAGTTAAAGAGTTTAAAAATAGATAATACTGATATTGAAGAACTTAAAAATCTATATTCTATAGCAGAATCTAATTATATTGAATTTATGAGTTATTTAAAGATTAATAATAAAATAATTTATGAGACTATACCTCATGGAACGGAAGATTTAAATATATGGTAATAGGTATAGAGGGAAATGTTCATGTTGGTAAAACGACATTTATAAAAAATAATTTTAGTGAATTTAATATAATAGATGAAATACCATTCAATAAGCATTTAAATGATTTTGATAGACAATTATATTATATAGAAAATGAAATCAAGAAAAAAGAAAAATTATCTAACAATACTATTTTAGATAGAACTATAATATCAACAATACTTTATACATTTTATACGAATTCATTAAATGTAGATGAAAAAAATAAAATTATTGAAATCATTGAGAGAAAAATAAATGAAAATAAAATAATTTTGCCAGACATTATTTATTTAATAGTATATCCATATAAACTTATTTCTTTAAATCATTTAAAATTAATGAAAGAAAAAGGTACACAAGATAGTTTGATAGATTATAGTTATTACTTGAATTATTCGTTATTTTTTTCTAATTGCAATTATACTTCTAAAAAAATAGTTAAAACTGAAGAGTATAGACAAATAATGTTATACAATTCAGATATATTTAAAAATATTACTAATCCTCCAAAAATTAATACTAAGATTTTACTAGATGGTGCACCTGCAATAGGAAAGTCAACAATCGGAAATTATCAAAAGAAATATCAATATATAAAAGAATTTAAATATAAAAAATATACATTAAGTGATTATCAGAATCAGATAGATAGTATTATAGAAAGAATAAATATTTTAAAGAACAAAAACATATTGTTAGATACTAGTTTTTTAATGGGAATAACACATTTGTTTTATAATAAACAAACTTCACAAGAATTGAAATTAGAGATGATTGATGAAATTATAGAAAATGTATTTTTAAATAATTACATTACTAAAATAATATATTTAGTATTGGATAGGAACAAACTTATTGAAAGAAAAAATATGGATAAATCTAAAGAAAGAAAACATTTTTTTGATAATCTTAATTATTTAGAATTTGAAAAGAATTTTTATTATATTTTAGATAAAAGATTAGATAAAATGTCAAATATAAATTTTTTAGATGCAACATATAGTGTTGAAAAATTAAGTGACATTATTGAAAATATTCCAGATAAACCATTGTTGCTAGTTGATCTTTTCTATGAAATAAAGGAAGCAGTTAAAGAAGGTGAATTATGATGTTATATTTTATTTGGTTTTGTATTTTACTACTTATATTCACAAATCTAAAGTCTATGATTAGATTATATAATTCATATTTATTCTTAAAGAATAAACATGATTTATCAATTAATAATAATAAAAAAATAACTATTATAATACCTGCTATGAATGAAGTTAAAAATGTTGAAAATTCTATAAAATACTTTAAAAGTTTAGATGATTTATGTAATGTAGTTTATGTAACTACTTCAAAAGAAAAAAATATGGCAACATATAATAAAATAAATAATGAAATAATAAGACAAAAAACCAACAATATTTCTGTTGTTAATTGTCCAAATATTATTGGAACTATGGCTAATCAAATAAATTATGCTCTTAAAGAATTAAAAGAAGAAGATATTGTTGCTATTTATAATATAGATTCTCAACCCGAAAGAAATACTTTTAAATATGTATTAAAAAACATTGATGATAATACAGTTTTACAACAAGTAAGTTTTTTTGATGATGAATTAAAAGGAATTATGAAAAGTGCTGAAAACTGGCAAAATAGATGGTCGATTGTTTATGAAATGGGCAAATATTTAAATAACAAAAAAATAGAATTTAAATATTGTATTGGGCATGGTCTATTTATTAAAAAGAAAATATTTGATAAAGTTGGGTATCTTTCAGAAAATGAAATAAATGAAGATAATGAGTTCGGTTATAGATTAAATATTAATAATATTTCAATTAAACCAATTCCTTATATGGAACAAGCAGACTTTGCTAAAAATAAAAAAATATATATTAAGCAACAATCTACTTGGGTAAATGGTCCTTTATATGCGTTTAAATATTATAATAATAATGTTAAATCCTTAAAAAATTTTATTCTTTCTATTTTAAATTTTAAAGCTTTTTTATCATGGTGGTTATTTCCGTTAATATGTGATTTATATATATTATGTTCTGCTATGTATAGTATAAAATATTTTATTTTGTCATTATTTTTAGTTTTCATTTATATAACAGGTATCAATTATTTTTCTAATAGATTATTAATAAAAACAAAATATATTAAGACTAAATATAAAGTTAATATAATTTCTGATATATTATTTTTTCAATTACATACATTTGGTAGTTATATAACACTTTATAAATTAATTGTAGGTAAAAATAATATAAAAAATAAATATAATACCGAAAAATAATTGTAAATTCTAATTATTTATTATAAAATATATTACGAAAAAAGGAGGAAGAATATTCATGGAAAATAAACAAAATTTTAAATTAATTGCTCACGCTCTAGTTAAATTAGAAGATAAATATTTACTAATTAAAAGAACACCAATAAAAAGAGGTAAGCCAAATTCTTTACCAGAATATTGGGATATTCCGGGTGGAATGGTAGAGGAAGGTGAAACACCTAGCAGTGCTGCTATCCGTGAAACCAAAGAAGAGGTAAACCTAGATATTATTATAGGACCAGTATTACACGAAGATAGTAATTATGATAAAACAAAAGGTACTATTTTTACTAGAATAGTATATCAAGCAGAATTATTAGATGGACAAAATGAAAAGAATATTATATTGCAAGAAGATGAACATTCTGAATATAGATTAGTGAATAATATTAGCGAAGTAGATAAATCAGTTGATTATCTATATGATACAATAGAACATGCTAATGCGTATAACTCTGGTATTAAAACATTAAAAATGACTAGAAAAAGATAATCTAGTCATTTTTAATTTTTATTTTTGATTTTACTAATTTTTTATTTTCAGATAAACTTTGTATATAATTAAATGCTTCTTCTAAAACTTCCTCTTGATTTAAATTATCTGTATTTATAATAAAACAAGGTAATGATGGATGTTCTGATATAAATTGATTCATAGTGTCATATCTTAAATTTCTAATTTTATCTAGTGATAAATCGGGGTCATTTTCATTTCTTGTTTTTATACGCCTAATTCTTTCTTCATTAGAAACAGTTACAATAATAGCCGCATCAAAGAATACACCGAGTTCAATTAACGTTTCAAATACTGGTTTAGAATTTATATCTCCATTAAAAGCATAAGCAGATAATAATCCCCTGTCTATAATTAGATTTTTATCAGACATACATTCTTTTATATATAAAAGACTTAATCCTGTAAAATAACTTTTTAAAATGTTAGAGTCAGTTTTATTATAAACTAAATCTTGAATATGATATATTTCATTATATAAATAATTATTATCACCTTTTACATTAAATAACTCATATATTGGTTTATCTATATATTCGTATCCTAATTTTTTAGCTAAGTTCTTTGCTAATGTTGATTTGCCAGCCCCATCTAATCCATCTATAGTAATTATCATACTAATCTACCTCCCCAAAATTGCTTTTTATTTTAGCAATTTTTGTGTATAAAGTCAATATTTATGATAAAATAATTAAGAGGAGTGTGATAGTAATGAACGGAAATAAAATAATTGTTCATACATTAATTAAAAATGAAGATGGTTATTTAGTAACTAAAAGATCAAAAGAAGAAACAACATTTCCAGAATATTGGGATATTCCAGGAGGGCTTGCAGAATATGGAGAATTACCAAGAGAAGCATTAATTAGAGAAACAAAAGAAGAGGTTGGACTTAATATTATACCAACTAGAGTTATACATGAAGATAGTAATTTTGATAAGACTAAAAATCTTGTTTTTATAAGATTGGTATATTTGTGTGAATTAAAATCTAAAATAGAAGAAATAGTTTTAAAGGAAGATGAACATTCTGAATATAAATTTATTAATTCACTAAATGAGTTAGAAAATGAAAAAATTTCTCCTTTTCTTATTGAAGTATTTAGTAATTTGTAAATATTATAAATTAGATTTAAAAGAATCTATTATAAAAATTACATTGTATATAATTTCAACAGGATATGGGA
>CAYSEZ010000059.1:0-6598 GCA_964430375.1 uncultured Mycoplasma sp.
CGGAGAACCAAATTCACCATACATCGTTAAATAATTATCACTACTTATTATAAATGAAACATAAAGATTAATTATAGAATTATAGTTAATCTTTTTTACAAAAATAATAATAAAATAATCTAAAAGCTACTTGAAAACAATAATTTATTAGTTTATAATAATTATATAAGATAGAAAGAAGGTAAAAAAATGGATAAAAATAATAGTAATAAACGTTCTTTTAATATACTATATAGGAATATAAATGAATTTAATACTACTTTACTTGTAGTATTAGGTGTACTTATTGTTATGTTATCTGGATTTACATCGTATGCTTTATTTACTGATGAGGTAGTTAGTAATAATATTATAAAATTAACTATTAGTAGCAAAGAAGAAGTAAAAACATTTTCTTATACTGGAGAATGTGAGGAGTATACAGTTCCTTATAATGGATATTATAAAGTAGAGGCATGGGGTGCACAGGGTGGAAATGGTTATAAAGATGATACTACTAAATATACTGGTGGTAAGGGAGCTTATACTTCTGGAATTATAAAACTTTTAAAGGGAGAAACTCTTTATGTTTGTGTAGGTGGAGCAGGAAGTTATGGTTATGGTACAAATGTAAAAGCAGATGGTGGATTTAATGGTGGTGGTGCTTCTTATACTGCAAGTAGCGCTTATGGCGGTACTGGTGGTGGAGCTACTGATATTAGGTTAGTTAATGGAACATCATGGGATGATGAAGAAGGATTAAATTCTCGTATTATGGTTGCAGCAGGAGGAGGAGGTGGATATAATTATTCTAGCTCTTACTATGGAATAGGTGGCGACGGTGGTGGCTTAATTGGTGGAAGCGGTTATGGTTATTACAATGGTACAACATACACATCATATGGTGGTACACAAATCGCTACTAATTTTGGTTATGGTGCATCATATTCACAAGCCGGTATTCCTGGTGCAGGTTCTGGTTATTATGGTGGTAATACTACTAAATATTATTCTGCATCTGGAGGTTCTTCGTTTATAAGTGGTTATGCTGGTGTAAATGCTATAACATCAAGTACTGATAGAACACATACTAATGATACAGTTCACTATAGTAATAAATATTTTATAAATGGAACAATGGAAAAAGGAGTAAGAAGCGGTGATGGTGAAGCAAAAATTACCTTTATAAGTGGTATTAAACCCGAAAGAACAAATACTAATCTTAATAATGTTAGATATATAAAAGATTGTATGAATGGAAGTAGCGAAAATACTGGAAATCACTGGCTAGAGCTTCAAGCATTATATAACGGAGTTAATGTTGCTAAAGGTACTGAAGGTGCTATATACGCAGAAGATGGAAGCATAGTATCATCATATAACACAACAACTCGTGCTTATTCATTAGCAACTGACGGAGATATAACTGCAGCAAATTATACATATGGTACTACTAAAACAGGTAATCAATGTTTTATAATTGATTTAGGAGATTACTACGACCTAGATGAAATTGCTATTTGGCATTATTGGACAGACGGAAGAACATATACTAATAACTATACATATGTTTCAAGTGATAATTCTAATTGGACAAAAGTAATTGATATACAAGAAGGAGAAACAAGTGGGGGAAAAAGAGTAAATGCGTATAGCTAAAATAAAGTTTTAAAAAGATATTGGGAGTTGTAAAATGAAAAAAATTAAATATTTAATAATATTTGTATTTACGTTTATGTTAGCAATTAATGTAAATGCAGATACTAAATTCTCTGCTCGTTTAGAGTGTAATGATACCGCTAAAATTGGTGAAAAAGTAATATGTAATATAAAAGCAGATATTGATCAAGGCAGTATTACTAGTTTAAATGCTACTTTATACGTAGAATTACCTGATGGAGAAAACTATAATCAAGTTTTTACTGAATTTAATGAAAACTTAAAAGAAATGGGAAGTAATATTACAATTGGTACAATTGAAATAAGTAAAGATAAAATTACTAAATCAGGTAATTTATCCATATCTTTACAATTTAATTCTGCTACTTCAGTTACTGATGTTATACTTCCTTCAGAAATAATTAATAAACAAATAAAAGTATTAAACAATAATGCTAACTTAGATAGTTTAATTATTGATGATGTTGATATAATTAATTCATTAGATAAAGAATATACATACAATAAAGAACAAATAGAAATTAAAACAATTTTAAGTGATAATAATGCAAGCATTAAAAGTGGTTCTGGTAAAATAAATTTAATATGTGGTAAAAATACATATAATGTTATAACTTTAGCAGAAGATAAAACAACAACTAAAACATATAAAATATTAATTAATAGAACATGTGATGAAAACGCAACGCTTAAAGACATAAAATTATCTTCTGGATCACTTAATCCAACTTTTAATAGTTCTGTAACTAATTATACTGTAAGTGTAAGTAAAGATATTGATAAACTATCTATTACGCCTTCATTAACTAGTGAAAAAAGTAAATATACCATTAATAATAGCACTAAAAATGAAGTTGAATTAAATTACGGAGATAATGAAGTAAAAATTGAAGTAATAAGTGAAACAGGTACAAAAAACACATATACTTTAGTAATAAATAGAGAAGATGGTAGAGATACAAATAACTATCTTAGTGATATAAAATTAAGCGATGGTAAAATTCTTTTTGATAAAGATACTTTATCATATGATATAAGAGTATTATATGAAGTAACAAAAATAGATATAGAAGCTCCTGCTGAAATGGCAACTTCTAAAGTAGAAATATCTGATAGCAATTTAGAAGTTGGTACTAATATAATTACAATTAAAGTAACAAGTGAAAAAGGAGAAGAAAGAGAGTATATCCTTAATATAGAAAGATTAAAAGAAGGAGAAACTCTTGGAGATAATCCAAAAATTAAAGATATAGTTATAAGTGGATATAATTTAGATTTTAATACTGATGTTACATCTTATACATTAAAAATAAAAGATGAAGAAAAACTAGATATAACAGTTTACATGGAAGATGAAACAGCTAGTTATAAAATTGAAAATAATGAAAACTTAAAGAATAAAAGTGTAATAACAATTAATACATTATCTGAAGACGGAAGTACTTTAACATATAAAATATTTATTGAAAAGAGTAATTCTATATTATTTATTATAATTTTAATAATAATTGTTATTTTATCTTTTGGTATAGTAATATATTTTATATTAAAAAACAAAAAACAAAAGAATAAAGTAGTTCCAAACCCTATAAAAGAAGACAAAATTTTATCAAAAATTGATAAACAATTAGATCAAATTAATGATTATAACGCTTCCCCTGTAGTTCGTGAAGCAGTACTAGAAGAAGTTGAAGAATATAAAATATGTCCATTATGTGGTCACAAAATATCTTTTGAAGCTAGTATATGCCCTTATTGTAAGAAAAATTTTAGTAAAAGTACAGAAACTTTATAAAAAAACTTTATAAAAAACTCACAAAACTCTTGATTTTACAAGAGTTTTATAGTATATTATTAATGTTTCCATATTTTGGATAAAGAAATCCTCATTTGTCTAGGATATGGTGAATTATATATAAGGAGGTAAGTAAAATGGCTTTAACTAAAGAAAAAAAAGCAGAAATAATTAAGAAATTTGCTAGAGATGAAAAAGATACAGGTTCATCTGAAGTTCAAATAGCAATCTTAACTGAAGAGATTAATACTTTGACTAATCACTTAAAAGAACATAAACATGATTATCATTCAAAACGTGGTCTTTTAAAGAAAGTAGGTCAAAGAAGAAGTTTACTTAATTATTTAAAAGAAAAAGATATTACTAAATATCGTGAAGTAATTAAAGAATTAAATTTAAGAAAGTAGGCACTAATTTTTTAGTGTCTTTATTTTTTATGGAGGTTATATGGAAAAAAATAGTACAGATGAATTATATTTAGCAAATTTATATATTGTAAAAAGTAAAGAATATATCTGTTATAGCATGTGTAGAACTATAAGTAGTTTTTTAGATTATGCAATAGTAAGAAAAATAGATAATAAAATATGTGAAGATGTAATTTATAAAAAACAATATACAATTGGTTCTTCTAATGAAGAAGGTCTTATATTTGTAGATAAAAATTTAATTAGTTTAAATAAATTAATTGATAAATCTTATTTATCTTTTATTGATTTATATGATATTTTAAATAAAAAAAGAAAAGAAAGATATTTAGAAGAAGATTATAAAAAACTTGAAAATATTATAGAGTGTTTAGATAAAGAAGAAATTGGTATTTTTATAAATGATGTTTTAGATTCATGTAATGATAATGAATGTCTAATTAAAGAAATGTTCACTAAATTAGAGCATAATTTAATTCAAAGAGAAGAAAATAAAATAAGAGTAAAAAAATAGAGGTGTAAAATGGAAAAGAAAATATTTAAATATGATTTTAGAGGTAGAGAAATAATTGTTGAAATAGGAGAGCTTGCTAAACAGGCAGCTGCATCTTGTTTAGTAAGATATGGAGATACAGTAGTTTTAACTGCGGTAACTAATGGTAAAGAACCTTCTACAGGAGATTTTTTTCCTTTAATGGTTTTATATCAAGAAAAACAATATTCAGTAGGTAAAATACCTGGAGGATTTATTAAAAGAGAAGGTCGTCCTACAGAAAGTGCAACTCTTGCAGCACGTTTAATTGATAGACCAATTAGACCACTTTTTAAAGAAGGATTTAAAAATGAAGTACAAGTTGTTAATACTGTATTATCAGTAGATACATCAAATTCTCCAGAAATGACTGCGATGTTAGGATCATCTATTGCTTTATCAATTAGTGATTTACCATTTAATGGACCAATCGCAGGTGTAGTAGTAGGAAGAATAAATAATAAATTTATAATCAATCCTACTCCAGAAGAACAAGAACAAAGTGACATTTATCTTACTGTCGCAGGTACAAAAGATGCTATTAATATGGTTGAAGCATCAAGTGATGAAGTAAGTGAAGAAGATATGCTTGAAGCATTAATGTTTGGACACGATGCAATTAAAGAATTAATTAGTTTTGAAGAAGAAATAATCGAAGAAGTAGGACTTCCTAAAAAAGATTATCCAATTATTAAAATAGATGATGAAATAAATTCTAAAGTAAGAGACTTAATTACAGTAAAAATGATTAATGCTATTCAAATAGAAGAAAAACTAGCAAGAAGTGAAAAAATAGATGAATTAAGAAAAGAAGTAGTTACTAAATTTGAAGAATTATATAAAAATGATGAAAACTTAGATACTATTTTAGACCAAGTAAATAAAGTATTAGATAATATTGAATATGAAGAAGTAAGAAGATTAATTACTGAAGATAAAATAAGACCAGATGGTAGAAAAATAGATGAAATAAGACCTTTATCTTCATTTGTAGATATATTACCTAGAACACATGGATCTGCTTTATTTACAAGAGGACAAACACAAGTATTAAGTGTTACTACTTTAGGTTCAATTAGTGAAAACCAAATATTAGATGGTTTATCAGATGAAGAAAGCAAACGCTTTATGCATCATTATAACTTCCCAGCCTTTTCAGTCGGAGAAACAGGCAGATATGGTGCTCCAGGAAGACGTGAAATAGGACACGGGGCACTAGGTGAAAAAGCATTATCTAGAGTTTTACCAAGTGAAGAAGAATTCCCTTATACTATAAGAGTAGTATCAGAAGTATTAGAAAGTAATGGTTCTTCATCACAAGCATCTATTTGTGCAGGTTGTATGAGTTTAATGGCTGCAGGTGTTCCAATTAAAAATATGGTCGCAGGTATTGCAATGGGACTTATTACTAAAGGTGATAAATATACAATACTTACAGATATTCAAGGTTTAGAAGATCATCTAGGAGATATGGACTTTAAAGTCGCAGGTACTGAAAATGGTATATGTGCTCTTCAAATGGATATTAAAATTTTAGGTATAACAAAAGAAATACTAAAAGAAGCACTTGAACAAGCTAAAAAAGCCCGTTTTGAAGTATTAGAAAATATGAAAACTGCAATTACAGAACCTAGAAAAGAATTAAGTCCTTATGCTCCAAAAATTAAACAAATGAAAATTAAAGAATCCCAAATAAAAGACGTAATAGGACGTGGTGGAGATGTAATTACTAAAATTATTCAAGAATCAAGTAATGTAGTAAGTGTTAATGATAAAAATGCTGTAAAAATTGATATTGAAGATGATGGTAGAATTATCCTATATCACTCTGATTATGAAGTTATAGATAAAGCTATTAAAATGATTGAGGACATAACTCGAGAAGTTGAAGAGGGTCAAATTTATACTGCTAAAGTAGTAAAAATAGAAACATTTGGTTGCTTTGTTGAAATATGGCCAGGCTGTGAAGGATTAGTACATATATCTAAACTTGCAAAGGAAAGAGTAAACAAAACAGAAGATGTAGTAAAACTAGGTGATGAAATAGTAGTTAAATTTATAGGTACTGATAATAAAGGAAGATTAAACTTCTCTAGAAAAGATGCTATGTAATTAGTATCTTTTTTATTTGCTATATACTAAAAAATAGAAAGCAAAACTTTCTATTAAGAAAATAATTAATTA
>CAYSEZ010000060.1:0-6567 GCA_964430375.1 uncultured Mycoplasma sp.
CATATCAATAAATGGAGGAACATATGAATATACAGTAAATGTAGAAACATATGAATTAGAACCAACCCCTGAATATTGCTTTAACACAAGTGGCAATTCTATAACAGATTATTTGTGTAATGAAGGAAATGATTATGGATATGAAACTATAACAGATGTAATAATACCATCAACAATTAATGGAACAACTATAACAAAAATAGATATGTCTGCATTTCAATCAAAAGGAATAACAAGTGTAGATATCCCAGATACAGTAACTACTTTAGGAGGCTTTGCTTTTGCTTATAATAATTTAAAAGTATTAAAAATACCTGGATCTATAACAAAATTTGATGGCGATGACGGCGCACCCCCTGTCTTTTTCCGTAGCAAAATTGAAAAAATTATATTCAAAGGTAATTGGACTGGGACTAAAATAGACGATAATGCTTTTTATCAAACAAAAATAACTGGAGATTTAGTAATTCCAGATGGAGTAACTACAATAGAATATCGTGCTTTTTATCAAACCAACCTAACAAGTATAACAATCCCAAATAGTGTAACCACAATAGATGTTAATGCATTTTCCCATAACTCCCTAACAAGTGTAAAAATAATAGGTAAATCATCATCTAGTGAGTTTACTACATATGGAACCAATATATGGGGTTGGGCAACTGGTTACTCAGATTCTAATATAATATGGAATTATACTGAATAATATTATTAAATATATATAAGATGTTTTCTAACTTAAACATCTTTTTTAATACTTTACATAAATATAAGAAAATAATACTAAAAAATCACTTACTTTACGTAAATAAATTGCAAAATATGTAAAATTAATGTATACTTTAACTGGGAGAAGAATATGAGTATATATGATTTAACAATTGAAGAATTAGAAAATTTTTTATTAGAAAATGGTGAAAAAAAATATCGTGCTAATCAAATATTTGAATGGTTATACGAAAAAAGAGTAGAAAGTTTTTCTTTAATGACTAACTTAAGTAAAGAATTAATAGAAAAACTAAATAATAACTTTAATATGAATAGACCAATAATAGAAAGAATAGAAGAAGATATAGATGTAAATAAATATTTGTTTAAATTATCTGATAATAACTACATAGAAAGTGTTTTAATGAATCATAATTATGGACTTAGTTTATGTATTTCTAGTCAAGTTGGTTGTAATATGAGTTGTTCTTTTTGTGAAAGTGGAAGACTTAAAAAGAAAAGAAATTTACTTGCTAGTGAGATGTTACTTCAGATAATGGAAATAGAAAAACATAAAAAAGAAAAAATTACTCATATAGTTATTATGGGTATTGGAGAACCATTTGATAATTATGATAACATAGTAAAATTTATTAAAATAGCAAACTTCCATAAAGGTTTAAATATAGGCTCTAGACACATTACAGTATCTACTTGTGGTATAGTACCTAAAATTAAAGAATTTAGTAAATTACCATATCAAGTAAATCTTGCTATTAGTTTGCATGCTCCAGATGATGAATTAAGAAGTTATCTAATGCCTATTAATAAAGTATATCCACTAGATGAATTAATGAAAGCAGTTAAAGAATATATTTCTATTACGGGTAGAAGAGTAACCTTTGAATACATATTACTAGAGGGTATCAATGATAAAGAAGAACACGCTAGAAAATTATGTAAATTAATCAAAGGAATGAATGCTTATATAAACTTAATTCCATATAATGAAAATAGTAATATTTTATATAAAAGAAGTAAAAAAGAAAATATTATGAAATTTTATGATATAATAAAAAAAGAAAATATAAACGTAACAATAAGACGTGAATTTGGCTCTAAAATATCCGCTGCATGTGGACAATTAAGGAGTAAAAAGGAGGAATAAGATGGAAACATTTTATTTAACAGATAAAGGTAATGTAAGAGATCACAATGAAGATAGTGTCATAATAATAAAAAATGCAGAAAATAATTATTTAATGGCTGTCGCAGATGGTATGGGAGGTCATAAAGCTGGCGAAGTTGCATCTTCTATTGCTATTAGTTATCTTGCTAAAAGATTTAATGATAGTTTCTTTAAAATGAATAAAACAGAAGCTACTATTTGGATTAAAACTATTGTATCTGAAATAAATAGTTTAATATTTAGATATACAGATGAACACATAGAAAGTAAAGGAATGGGAACAACCCTAGTTCTAGCAGTTATTACAAATGATTACATATTATTTGGTAATATTGGAGATTCATCTGGATATGTTATGAAAGATAATACACTTCATAAAATAACTTATGATCATACTTTAGTAAACCTATTAGTATCTGCAGGAGAACTAACTTTAGAAGAAGCTAAAAATCATCCAAAAAAGAATATTTTAATGAATGCACTTGGAGTAAATGATCCAGTAGAAATAGATATATTTGATTGTTCTATGAATATACAAAGTATTATGTTATGTTCTGATGGACTTACTACTATGTTAATAGATGAACATATAGAAAAAGTATTAAATAGCGATCTTTCAATTGAAGAAAAAGTAATAAAATTAATAAAAAAAGCTAATAACAGGGGTGGGGCTGATAATATTTCAGTAGCGTATGCAAATATTAAGGAGTGTGAATAAAATGATTGTTAAAGGTCAAAAAGTAAATGATAGATACGAAGTAATTAAAAGTATTGGTGAAGGTGGTATGGCAAATGTCTATCTAGCAAAAGATACTATTTTAGATAGAAATGTTGCTATTAAAGTATTGCGTGGAGACTTATCAGGTGATGAAAAATTCGTTAGACGTTTCCAAAGAGAAGCACTATCTGCATCAAGTCTTTCTCATCCAAATATTGTTGAAATATATGATGTTGGCGAAGATAATGGTGATTACTTTATTGTAATGGAATATGTAAAAGGTCTTACTTTAAAACAATTATTAAAAAAGAGAGGCAAACTTACTACAACCGAAGTAATAGATATAATGCTTCAGATAACTAGTGCAATGGGTGTTGCACATGATAGTTTAATTATTCATCGTGATTTAAAACCCCAAAATATCCTAATCGAAGATGATGGAGGTATTAAAATAACAGACTTTGGTATTGCAATGGCCTTAAATGCAACTCAACTTACTCAAACAAACTCTGCGATGGGGTCAGTCCATTATTTTTCACCAGAACAAGCAAGCGGAAAAGGTGCTAGTTTAAAAAGTGATGTTTATTCACTAGGTATTATGATGTATGAATTACTTACTGGATCACTTCCATTTAAAGGAGATACCGCAGTTGAAATAGCATTAAAACACTTAAAAGAACCAGTACCAAATATTAAAGATGTTTTACCTGAATTACCCCAATCAGTTGCAAACATCATAATTAGTTCTACCGCTAAAAACCCTAAAAATAGATATAATAATGCAAATGAAATGCATAACGACCTATTAACAGTCCTAAATAAAGAAAGAATAAATGAACCAGTAAGAAAACTAAAATATAAAGAAGGAGACCTAGAAGAAAAAGAAATAGTAGATGATATAGAAAACCTAGATAATAGTTTTGTTAAAACTATAAAAGATGAAGACGAAGATAAAAAAAATAAAAAAATAGTTTTACTAGGCATCATCTTTAGTGTTCTTGTAGTAATATGTGCATTTGTATTCCTAGTTTTACCTAAACTTACTAAAGTACCAGATATAAAAATACCTGATGTATCAAATCTAACTGAAGCAGCCGCAGAACAATTACTCGAAGAAAAAGGATTAAAAGTAAAAACTGAAATAGAAGAACAATCATCTAGTACAGTAGAAAAAGGTTTAGTAATAGGAACATCTCCTAGTAAAGATAGAACAGTAAAAAAAGGAACTGAAATTACTTTGATAGTATCTACCGGAGAACAAACATTTACTGTCGAAGATTATACTGGAAAAAACGCAAGTGAAATAAAAGGAAAACTTGAAGCATATGGCATTAATGTTACAATTGAAGAACAAGAAATAGATGATAAAGATAAAAAAGATAACATTAAATATGAAAAAAACCTTATAATTGGACAAAATGTAGATCCAGAAACAACTCTAAAAAAAGGAGATAAAATTACTCTATATATAACTAAAATAGAAGATAAATATCCAAATATAGTGGAAGAAGGTTGGAGTCTTGAAGAAACACAAAACTGGGCTAAAGAAAAAGAAATAACACTAAAAATTAAATATAAAAGTGTCTGGGATCAAGAATCAGGCATTATAATAGAACAAGATAGAAAAGAAGGCTCTATTATAGTAAAAGGTGCAACTCTTACTATAACAGTAACAGAAAAAAGTACTGAAGAAGTACCAAGTGAAACTAATAATGAAGAAACAAAGGAAGAAGAATAATGACTGGACAAATTATAAAAATATTAAAAAATGAATTTATTGTAAGTTCTAATAACAATACTTATACTTGTACTTTAAGAGGAAAACTAAAAAATGAAGGCATAACTCCCAAAGTCGGAGATTATGTTTTCTTTGAATTAGAAAATAAAGTAATAGAAAAAATAGAAAAAAGAAAAAATAGTCTTGATAGACCTAGTGTATCTAATATAGATATTGCTCTTATTGTAACAAGTATTACAAAACGTGAATTTTCTACCAACTTACTAGATAAATTACTAATAATATGTGAAATAAATAATATAACTCCAATTATATGTTTAACAAAAAAAGACTTATTAAATAGAAACGATAAAAAAGAAATAAATAAAATAATTAAATATTATAAAAAAATAGGTTATAAAGTATTATATAATACTAATCTTTATAAAATAAAAAAATTATTTAAAAACAAAACAACTGTCTTAACTGGACAAACAGGAAGTGGTAAATCCACTTTAATGAATAAATTAAACAAAGAGTTAAACTTTGAAACAAATGAAATATCTAAAGCCTTAGGAAGAGGAGTTCATACTACAAGAACTGTAACCCTAGTAGAAATGTATAAAGGTAAAGTACTAGATACTCCAGGTTTTTCTCTAATAGATTTAACTAATTATAGTAATGAAGAAATAAAAAAAAGTTTCCCTGAATTTAATAAAATAAATTGTCCTTATAAAGATTGTAATCATATAAATGAGAAAGACTGTTTAGTAAAAAAAGAAGTAGAAAAAGGAAATATATTAGAATCTAGATATATAAATTATTTAAAATTTATAAAGGAGGCAAAATGAAAAAAGTAAGTGCATCTTTCTTATGTGATAAAAGTAGTAAAGACTTAATTAATGTATTAAATAATACTAATACTGATTATATCCATTTTGATGTAATGGATGGATTATTCGTAGATAATAGATTTTTAAATATAAAAGAATTAAAAGAAGTTTTATCTATGTCTACAAAGAAAAATGATATCCATTTAATGGTTAAAGATCCTAGTTGTTATATTAATGAAATAAAGAATTTTTCTATAGAATTTATTACTATTCATTATGAAATAGATGATTTAGAAAAGGTAATTGATTTAATAAAAGAAAATAATATAAAAGTAGGTATTGCTATAAAACCAGAAACTAATATAGAAAGTATTTATTATTTATTAGATAAAATAGATTTAGTTTTAATAATGAGTGTAGAACCAGGTAAATCAGGACAAAAATTTATAGATAGTTCTATAGAAAAAGTAAATAAATTAAAAAATGAAATAAATGAAAGAAAGTTAAATATTTTAATAGAAATAGATGGTGGAATAAATAATGAAATTTTACCTTTACTTAATAATGTAGATATAGTAGTTAGTTCTTCCTTTATATTAAATGATTTTAATAATATAGATAGGATAAAAAATAGTTAGATGAATGTATAGATAAGATTTAATAATAATTAAAAGGATTTATAACAAGAATGTATAAAAAAACAAGTATAAATTGATTTAGAAATATACTTGTTTTTTAGTTACTACATCTGTTACAAAATATTAAAATTTTACCTTTAATTTATCTTGCATACAATAGAAATATCTAGCATAATTAATTTGCAAACAATTGATAGTTGGGTGGTGCCTCTTTATAAAATGCTTTTTAAAAGTGAGGGAGGCTGATAATATGAATGGAAAAAATGTATTAATCTTTGCTCTATTTATTATTATTTTCTTTTTAATGTTATTGCTATATAAAGCGATAATATAGAGAGAGCCGCCTAACTTAAGCATTGCTTGATTTAGGTGGCTATAATTAAATTTATGGCAACACTCAACATGCGATATCAAGTGTTCCTTTTTTATTATATGAAGTTTTCTTCATCTGTATACATAATACCATATTTTTAAGGTTTTGTCTATATAAAAATTTTTGAAAAAATTTAGATTTAATTGCCAAATTAATAAAGATTTGATAAAATTTATATATAATAAAAAAATAACTTAAAGGAGAATTAAATGAAAAATAATTACTTAGTTAAAATTGATGAACTTGGAATGCAAGAAACATGTGATGCATATTTTAATAGTATATATTTATAATGAAGGAGTTTATGTATAAAGTCTGTAGTTTATTTTGGGTGTTGGAGGAACACATTATTTTAACAAAATAGAAGGTCATTATATTGATTTAACAAATG
>CAYSEZ010000061.1:0-6450 GCA_964430375.1 uncultured Mycoplasma sp.
CGTCCTGTTATCTCATTAAAATCAGGAACAACAGTATTATCTGGTGATGGAACAGTTAGTTCTCCATATAAAATATCTTAGAAAGGAATGGTAAATATGAAAAGTATAAAAATTAAAGATGTAAGAAAATTAGAATTAGATAATTTAGAGGAACCAAAAGAAGAGTTTGGTAAAGTAAAAATTAAGGTTAGTAAAACTGGTATATGTGGATCTGATATTCATAATTATGATATGGGTAATCCAAAGGAACTTGTTTTAGGACATGAATTTTGTGGAACTGTTTTATATAATGGTGGCAGAGAAGATTTAAAAGTAGGTGATAGGGTAACAGCACTTCCTATTAGTCCATGTGGTAAATGTTATGCTTGTGAAACAGGAAATATCCAGTATTGCCCTGAAACTTGGAATCATGCAGTTGGTCTTTCTCTTGATAATCCAGGAGGTCTTACTGAAATAATTAATGTAAGAAGTGATATGGTAATTAAAGTACCAAACGATATGACAGATGAAGAAGTGGCAATGGTAGAACCTACTGCTGTATCATTTCATGCTAGTAACTTAGCAAATATTAAAGTAGGAGATTCTGTTTTAATTGTTGGCGCAGGAATTATTGGACTTGGTGCTGCAATGTTTGCAAAAAAAGAAGGAGCAAGTTTTGTTGCTATTTCTGAAACAAATGAAAATAGAGGTAATAAAGCGGTAACTCTTGGGGTAGCAGATAAATTTTATCAAGTAAGCGAAAAAATGGCTGAAGAAGTATATAATGATTTACCTAATGGCTTTGATATAGTAATAGAATGTTGTGGTAATAGTCCTGCTGTTTCTAGTGCTTTATCACTTGTTAGAAATGGTGGTACAGTAGTTCTAGTAGGTGTATCATATGCACCAATTAATTTCCCATCAATACTTGCGGTTTTACATGAACTAACTATTAAGGGTGCAATTGGTTATACTAAAAAAGAATTTGAAACATGTATTTCTTTGATAAATAATAAGCAAATAGATGTAAATAAATTCTTATCTAAGGTGGTGCCTTTAGAATCTACTCAAGAAGCTTATGAAGAATTAACTAGTGGAAATACAGATTCAATTAAAATAATTGTGGATCCTAATTTATAATAAGTAAAAGATTAATGAAAATTAATCTTTTTTTTAAAAAATCAATATTTTAATTGTTATAAGTTTAAAAAATATGCTATTATATTTATGGAGGATATTATTATGAAGTTATCTATTATTGTAAACAAATATTTACTTATATGGCATTTATTATATGAATCATCAGTTTCAGATGAAATACATAGATTAAAACAAAGATTATGGATTGATTATAAAAAGGAGTATTCTAGTATACATAAGGACAAAATATATATATTATCTAATCCATATGATTTTATTCCAGATGATGATTTTATTTATAATATGGTTGAATCATCTATATATTTTAAAAAATTAAAACAAGAAACAAATAAATATCGCTTAAATGTAATGGAAGTATGGGATAAAAATAGAAAATTATATAATAATGAACTAGAAAAATTATTAAAAACTAACTTAGATTGTTCTTATAATATATGTGTTGTCCATCCATCACTTGATGTAGTAGAGTCTGATTTATCTACTAAAACAATTACTATAGGTAAAAAATTAATATTAAAAGATAAAGATAACTTTTTAACTTATTTAATATATAAAATAGTAAAAAATGAATTTAATGAAATAAAAACTCCAGATAGAGATATAATAGATGCAATTACAGAGTTATTAATTACTAATGAATTATATACTCGCATAACTAAAGAATCTAAATATAACTTAGGTAAAAAATCTTTAAGAGAAATAAAAACTAAAATATATCCTTATTTTCTAATGTATCTTGGAGTACCTTTTAAAGATTTTGAAAAGTATATGATTAGGGATAATATATTTTTTGATATAAATAGTTATAATTATATTAGTTATTTAAAAAATATAGATATATATTCATTTATAGATTTTATAATTAAAAGTAAGAATAATATATTAAAAATAAAAGAATTTAAAGTATCAGATATTGAAGTATTATAGGGAGGCATTATGGATAAAAGACTAGAAGACTTGCTTAAAAAAATAAATATAAATTCTTTTTATATGGAAGATTTTATTAACGCAAGAATAGAAAAGATTAGAGTTATAGAAAGTAAAAATACATGGGTTATATATTTACATAATAAAACTAATTTTAAATATGAATCATTAAATGCTTTTTTAGAGGCATTAGGTAGTTATGTAGAGGGTAAATATATATATAAACTTAATATAACAGTAGAAGAAGAAGATTTATCTTTAATAGATAATTATTATAAAAATATATTAATATTATTAAATAATAATAATTTTTATTATAATATGTTTTCAGATAGATTAATAAATAAAGATGGAAACTATTTTATTGAAGTTTATAATAAACAAGAAAGTAATATAGTAAATAGTTTAATAGATAAAATAAATAATTATTTAGAAGAGTTTGGTTTTACTATTAAATTATCTATTATAGAAAATAAAGAAAAATCTAAAGAAATAATAGAGGAAATAAGTAAAGAAAAAGAAATAAGTATTGTGCCTACTAAAAAAAAGGAGAAAATAAGTGGTGTTATATTTGGTAATGAAGTAAGGGGTAAAATTACAGATTTATCTGAAATAACTTATGAAGTAGATAATATTACAGTAGAAGTACAAGTTTTTGGAGTGGTTCCTTCTAGTAAGAAAGATTTTTATTCATTAACACTTAAAGTAACTGATTTTAAAACTAGTATGTATGTTAGAATATTTGCTAATACCCTTGATGTTTATAATAATTTATTAAGTACTATAAAAGAAGGTATGTTTTTAAAGATAAATGGTTATGTAAAAAATAATAAATATTATAATGATTTAGTAATAAATGCTCGTAATATTGAAATAATAGAAAAAGAAATAGAAATAGTAAAAGATGAAGCAGAAGTAAAAAGAGTAGAACTTCATACTCATACAATGATGAGTCAAATGGATGGAGTAGTTACTTTAAAAGATTTAGTAGGACGTGCTAAAAAATGGGGTCATAAAGCTATTGCAATAACAGATCATAATGCTATTCAAACTTTTCCAGAAGCCGCTAAATACGTAAGTGATGATTTTAAAATTATATATGGTGTAGAACTAAATATGATAGATGATGATTTAGATTTAGTTGTTCGTCCAAATGATTCTGTTTTACTTGAAAATACTTATGTAGTATTTGACTTTGAAACAACTGGTTTTAATGCAGGTGGAGGAGATTCTATTATTGAGATTGGAGCGGTTAAAATATTAAATGGAGAAATAATAGATAGATTTGATATGCTTATTAATCCAGGTAGAAAGTTATCACCTCATATATCAGAACTTACTTCAATTACAGATGAAATGCTAAAAGATTGTCCAAATGAAGAATACGCAGTAAAAGAATTTATTAAATGGACTGGGGATCTTCCTATGGTAGCACATAATGCTAAATTTGATTGTAGTTTTCTTGAAATGGCTTATAATAAATATAATTTGGGAGAATATACTAATCCTTTACTTGATACACTTCAATTATCACGTGCAATAGATACTAATCAAAGTAGACACTCTTTATCAGTTTTAGTTAAAAGATATGATATTCCTTTTGATGAAGATGCCCACCATAGAGCAGATTATGATGCTGAAGCAACTGCTAAAATATTACATCAAATGTTACTAAGATTAGAAAAGAAAAAAATTATTAAAATGAATGAAATAGATGATTTAGTATCAAAAGAAGAAATACATAAATTTGGTGAATTATATCATATTACATTACTTGTAAAGAATCAGACTGGTTTAAAAAATTTGTTTAAATTAGTATCTTTTGCTAATACTAAGTATTTATATAAAACACCTAGAATATTAAAAAGTGTAATTGAAAAATATAGAGAAGGTCTTTTAATAGGTAGTGCTTGTGCAAATGGTGAAATATTTCGTTTAGCTAGAAGTAAAAGTGATGAAGAAATAGAAAATTTAATGAATTTTTATGATTATATAGAACTTCAACCTCCTGAAGTATATAAACATTTAATAGATTTAGAAGACTTTAAAAATGAAAATGAATTAATAGAAAATATTAAGAAAATAATAAACTCTGCTTCTAAAAAAGAAAAATTAGTAGTAGCAACATCAGATGTACATCATTTAGATAGAGAGGATAAAATATATAGAGAAATTATAGTAAATCAAAAAGTACCTGGTGGAGGAAGACACCCATTAAATAGAAAAGAAATTAAATCTATTCCATCTATGCATTTTAGAACAACAAATGAGATTTTAGAAGATTTTTCATTTTTAGGTAAAGATAAGGCTTATGAAATAGTAGTTACTAATACTAATAAAATAGAAGATATGATAGAAAATGTAACTATAGTACCAGATACTCATGGTATTCCGTTTTCTCCTAGATTTGAAAATAGTGTAGAACAATTAAAGACTTTGGTATTTGAAAAAGCACATAGTATATATGGAGATCCATTACCTGAAATAGTACAAACTAGATTAGATAGTGAACTTAATGGTATTATAAATGGAGGATTTGACACTATATATTTAATTGCTCAAAGATTAGTTAAAAAATCTAATGATGATGGATATGTAGTAGGATCTAGAGGATCGGTTGGTTCTTCTTTAGTTGCTACAATGCTTGGTATTACAGAAGTAAATTCTCTACCTGCTCATTATGTATGTCCTAATTGTAAAAAAAGTATTTTTGAAGATGAGAATGGTAAATCTTTTGGAATAGATTATGCATCTGGTTATGATTTGCCTGATAAAATATGTGATTGTGGTACTAAATTTAATAAAGAAGGACAAGATATGCCGTTTGCAACTTTCTTAGGTTTTAATGCAGATAAAGTACCAGATATAGACTTAAACTTTTCAGGAGATTATCAAGCTAGAGCTCACGAATATACTAAAGTTTTATTCGGAGAAGACAATGTATATAGAGCAGGTACTATTGGAACAGTCGCAGAAAAAACAGCATTTGGTTTTGTAAAAGGATATTATGAAGATAGAGAAATTACAGGTATTAATTCTTTAGAAATAGAACGTTTAGCAAAAGGAGTAACAGGTGTTAAAAGAACAACTGGTCAACATCCTGGTGGTATAGTAGTAGTACCTGATTATAAAGAAATATTTGATTTTACACCATTTCAGTTTCCTGCAGATACATTAGATGCTGAGTGGAGAACAACTCATTTTAATTATCACGATATAGAATCTTGTCTTTTAAAACTAGATATACTAGGTCACGATAACCCAACTATTTTTAAAATGCTTGAAGATTTAACAGGGATAGATCCTAATACTATTGCTATGGATGATAAAGAAGTAATGAGTTTATTTACATCAACAAAAGCACTTGGAGTAACTCCAGAACAAATAGAAAGTGAAGTAGGATGTGTAGGACTTCCTGAATTTACTAAATTTGTTATTGGAATAGTATTAGAGACAAAACCTACTACTTTCGCAGAACTTGTTAAAATATCAGGGTTATCACATGGTACTGATGTATGGAATGGTAATGCACAGGAACTTGTTAGAAATAATATATGTCCATTTAAAGAAGTAATAGGATGTCGTGATGATATTATGGTTTATTTATCTAATCATGGTATAAAACCTCTTGATGCATTTAAAATAATGGAACTTGTTCGTAAAGGAAAACAAGTAAAAGAAAAAGAAAAATGGGATAATTATAAAAAATTATTAAAAGAAAATAATATTCCAGATTGGTATATAGATTCCTGTGATAAAATTAAATATATGTTCCCTAAAGCACACGCTACTGCTTATGTATCTGCTGCCTTTAGAATAGGTTGGTATAAGATAAATAGAGCAATTGAATACTATGCAACTTTCTTTTCAGTAAAATGTTTTTCATTTGATTTAGAAGTTATGGAAGCAGGTTATGATAAAATAAAAGAAAGATTAGATGATTTAAATTTAAGAAAGTTTAGTTTAAGTGTAAAAGAACAAGATCTGATTAGTACCCTTGAAGTAGCACTAGAAATGACTGCTAGAGGATATAAATTTGGTTTAGTAGATTTATTAAAATCAGATGCAATGAACTTTGTAATAGATGAAGATAGAAAAACATTAATACCACCATTTAGAGCATTAGATGGTCTAGGAGATGTAGTAGCAAAAAATATTATTGAAGAAAGAAATAAGGGTGAATTTATTAGTATAGATGACTTACAAAAACGTGCTAAAATATCTAGTACTATAATAGAAAATATGAGATTAATGGGAATACTTAAGAATTTACCTGAATCTAGTCAGTTGTCAATTTTTGATATGATGTAAAAATAATTAGTAAATTTTTATGTTTGTTTTATTAAAAAAATTATCTTATATACATGCTATAATATTTTATTG
>CAYSEZ010000062.1:0-6336 GCA_964430375.1 uncultured Mycoplasma sp.
AATTCTCAAAGTAAATAACATTTTAATAACCCTTTTAAACTGTACCCATAAAAATGGACAGATAGGAAAAAACACCTATCTTTTTCGATATGGTAAAATATAGATAAGGAGATTGAATATGGCAAAATTTACAAATAAAAGAAAAAAAGAATTATTAGAAAATAAATATATTTTAACTTTCGCAAAAGATCATATTATTTATACTGAAAATTTTAGAAAAAAAGTTATATTAGAAATGAGCAAAGGGAAAACGATTTTATAACGGATTTTTCTTTATCTTTGCAAAATCTCTTGGATATATATTATCTGTTTTTGATATTTTTTGTAAATTTAAAAGTGTTCTAGTACTTTTTTCTTTTGGAAGATTAAATACTATATTATCTTTTATTTTATAACCTAATATTTTTATTGCATTTTTAGACTCTTTTAATTCTTCTTCTATGTTGCCTTTCATTAAAATAAAATTTCCATTTACTTTTAAAGCCCTACTACCTAATTCTAATATTATATTTGTTTTTGAAACTGCTCTTGTTACCAAAACATCATATTTTTCTTCTTTCTCTTTTGAAAAATCTTCAATTCTTTGATTTATTGTAGTTATATTTTTTAAATTTAGTTTTTCTATTACTTCATTTAAAAAGTTTATTCTTTTATTTAATGAATCTACTAAAGTTATATTTAAGTTATTAAAAACTATTTTTAATACTATACCAGGAAAGCCTGCGCCAGTACCTAAATCTGCGATATTTATATTTTTGTTTAAATCTATTACTTTTATTAAGGTTAAACTATCATAAAAGTGTTTTAAATATACTTCTTCTTTATTTGTTATAGAAGTTAAATTCATTACTTTGTTTTTTTCTATTAATAAATTATAATATTGTTCTAATTTTTCTAGCATTTTATTAGTTAATGTTATATTTAGTTTTTCTACTTCTTTTATAAATTCTTCTTTATTCATTATTTCCTCTTTTTAAATTTATCATTAAAACACTTATATCTGATGGATTTACACCACTTATACGCATTGCTTGAGCTATTGAAGTTGGTTTTATTTTATTTAGTTTATCTTTTGCTTCTAGGGCAAGATTTGGTATTTTATTATAATCTAGGGTTTCTGGTATTAATATTTTTTCATATTCTAACATTTTTTTTGCTTCTTTTTCTTGTTTTTTTATATAACCTTCATATTTTATAAATATTTCTACTTCATTTATTACATCTTTTTTATATTTACTTTCTATATAGTTTTTTATTTTATTATAAGTTATTTCTGGTCTTTTTAATAATTCATATAGAGATATTCTATCTTTTATAGGAGATGTTTTTATACTTTCTAAAAAGTTATTTGTTTTGGTAGTAGGTGTTAGATATGTTTCTTTTAATAGTTTTATTAATTCTTTTATATTTTTTTCTTTTTCTTTAAATAATTTATATTTATTATCATTAACTAAACCTATTTTTTTACCATATTCAGTAAGTCTTAAATCTGCATTATCATCTCTTAATAATAAACGATATTCTGCTCTTGATGTTAGCATTCTATAGGGTTCTTTTGTTCCTTTTGTTACTAAATCATCTATTAGAACACCAATATATGCTTCATTTCTTTTTAAGATTAGTGGTTTTTTATTTTCTAGTTTTAAACTAGCATTTATACCAGCGATTAGTCCTTGACATGCTGCTTCTTCATAACCACTTGTTCCATTTATTTGTCCTGCGGTAAATAAGTTTTCTATTATTTTTGTTTCTAGACTTTGCTTTAATTCTAATGGATCTATTGCATCATATTCAATTGCATATGCATATTTTAATATTTTTGCATTTTCTAAACCTTCTAGAGAGTGTACCATTTCTTCTTGTATTTCTTCTGGCATACTTGTTGAAAAACCTTGTAAATAAATATCATCATAATGTTTACTTTCTGGTTCTAAAAATAATTGATGACGTTCTTTATCACTAAATCTTACTATTTTATCTTCAATAGATGGACAATATCTAGGTCCTATTCCTTCGACTAAACCACTATACATACTTGATTTATTTAAGTTTTCTTTTATTATGTTATGAGTATTTTTATTTGTGTAAATAAGATAACATTTTTCTTGATCTTTTATTTTATAATATGATTTATTTTCATAAGAAAATGTTAGTTTTTTATTATCTCCTGGTTGTACTAATGCTTTACTATAATCTATTGAAGTTTTTTCTATTCTAGGAGGTGTACCTGTTTTTAGTCTTTGAATAGTAAATCCTAATTCTTTTAGATTATTACTTAAGTATAATGAAGGTCTTTCTCCGTGTGGTCCTCCGCTTGTTTTACTACTTCCTCTTAGAATCATTCCTTTTAGATATGTTCCTGTTGTTAGTATTACTGCATCACTATATATTTCTTCATTATTTTCTAGTTTTACTCCTTTTATTTTGTTATTTTCTACTAAAAGAGATTCTACTAGTGATTCTTTTATATCAAGATACTCTTCTTTTTCTAAAGTATTTTTCATGTTTTTTCCATATTCTACTTTATCTATTTGTGCTCTTAAAGCCCATACAGCAGGACCTTTTCTTGTATTTAATTTTTTTATTTGAAGTAGTGATTTATCTGTATTTTTACCCATTTCTCCCCCTAGGGCATCTATTTCTCTTACTATTACTCCTTTAGCGGGTCCTCCGATTGATGGATTACATGGGGTATCTGCGATATTATTTATGTTTCCTGTTATTAAAAGAGTTTTATGTTTTTTTCTTGCACTTGCTAAAGCTGCTTCACATCCAGCGTGACCTGCTCCTACTACAATGATTTCGTATTTCATTATTTCACCTACTTTCCTACACAAAAGTTTTTAAATAAGTTATCTAGTAATTCTTCACTATATGTTTCTCCAATTATTTCTCCAAGAAGTGTCCAAGCATTTTTTAAATCTATTTCTATTATATCTATTTCTTCATTATTTTTTAAAGCTTTTTCTGCCTCAATTAGACTTTTTTGTGCTTTTTCTAATGTTTTAATACTATTTATATTTGATATATATGTATAGTCATTATAATCTATTTTACCTAAATCAAACATTTCTTTTATTTTTATCTTTAATTCATTTATACCTTGTTCTTCTAATGTATTTGTATATACTATGTTTTCCCCATTTTTTAAGTTTAATTTAGTTTCTAAATCAGTTTTATTTATTACTATTATTCTTTTTTTATTTTGAGTTAATTCTAATAATTCTTCATCTTCTTTAGTTAACTCTTCGTTGTTATTTAATACCAATATTATTAAGTCTGCATCATCAATTTGTTTTAGTGATTTAGTTACTCCGATTTGTTCTACTAGATCAGTTGATTTTCTAATTCCTGCGGTATCTATTAAGTTTAATATGTTACCATCTAGGTTAATTGTTCCTTCGACTATATCTCTTGTTGTTCCTGGTATATTTGTTACTATTGCTTTTTCTTCTTGTAATAAAAGATTTAAAATACTACTTTTTCCTACATTTGGTCTACCTATTATTGCAACGTTTATTCCATTATTAATAAGTTTTGAGTTCTTTGAATTTTCTATTATTTTAGCTATATCTTGTTTTATTTCTTTTAATTCTTTGTTTATTTTTTGTTTTGTCATTATTTCTATATCTAGATATTCTGGATAATCTATATTTACTTCAATATTTGAAATAATATCTATTAATTTTGTTCTTAAGTCTTTTATTTTGTTAGTAGTTTTACCTTGTAAGTTTCTTATTGCTATTTTTCTAGCATTTTCACTTTTTACATTTATTAAATCACTTATTGCTTCAGCCTCACTTAAGTCTATTCTTCCATTTAAAAATGCTCTTTTTGTAAACTCTCCTGGTTCTGCCATGCGACATCCGTTTTCTATTAAAAGTTCTAATATTTTTTTAGTTGTTGTTATTCCACCATGACAATTTATTTCTATAATATCTTCAGTTGTAAATGTTTTTGGTGCTTTCATTATACTTATTAGAACTTCATCTATTACTTCTTTTTTATCTGTTATAAAACCATAATTTATAGTATGACTTTCTTTTTCTAGTAAGTTTATATTTGTTATTTTATTTGTTATTTTAATTGCATCTTTTCCACTTACTCTTATTATAGATATTGCTCCTTTTGCAAGTGCTGTTGATATTGCAGCGATTGTATCATTCATTTTTTTCACTTCCTTAAATGTAGAAAAAGAGGATTATTCCTCTTTTGGTTTAATTACTACGCATCTATTTGGTTCTTCTCCAGTGCTTTCTGTATATACATCTTTACTGTTTGTTAATATATTATGAATTATTCTTCTGTCAAAAGAATTCATTGGTTCTAGTTTTGCTTCTTGTTTTGTTTTTGCGACATCTTTCGCAGTTAATTTAGCAAGTCTTTCTAATCTTGCTCTTCTTTTTTGTCTATAGTCATTAACATCTACAGTAAATCTATAGTAACTATTTGTATCATTTTCTATCATGTGAAGTGCTAGAATTTGTAATGCTTCGATTGTTCTTCCATTTTTTCCTATTAGGATTGAACCTTCGTTAGTAATTAAATTAAATATTGGGGAATCATCTCTTGTTTTAACTTCTATTTTAGCATCTATTCCCATATTTTTTACTGTTGTTAGTAAAAAGTTTTTTATTTCATTATGTAAATCATATTTTGTAATTGCTTCAATTTCATATTTTTTGTTAAATAACCCTTTTTTACCAGGTTTTTCAATAATTATTATTTCATCAATATTGGCATTTAAAGATGTTGTTGCAAGTTTAATTGCTTCATCTTTATTTTTACCTATAAATGTTTGTTTATTCATGGGCACGACTCCTATCAGTTAATAAATTTTGGAATATTGTAAATGCTGATGATGTAATCCAGTAAATTCCTATCGCGGTTGTTAATGTAAATGACATAAATCCAATAAATACTGTCATAAATATCATCATCATTTTATTTTGTTTTTCAAGTTCTGGACTTGCTACTGATCTATTCATTTTAAATGAGAAATATGTTGTAGCAATTATTAATAATGGTATTATTATGTATATATATTTTCCATTTGTTATTGCTATCCAAGGAGTAAGTCCCATATTAAGTGTTAAAAATTCTCCCTCAAATATCGCAGGTATTCTATTTATTGCTTCAAGGAATGCAAATAAAAGTGGTAACTGAATAAATGAGAATAAACAACCTGATATTGGATTAATGTTATATTTCTTATATATTAACATTGTTTCTTGACTCTTCTTTTGCATACTTTCTGCGTCAGTTTTACCTTCATATTTTTTCTCTAATTTAGTAAGTTCTGGTTGAGCTTTTTTTATTAATTCTGATTGCATCGCCGTATTTCTTGTAAGTGGAAATAGAATTAACCTTATTATTAAAGTTATTGCTATCAAAGCAAGAGCGGTTGAATTTAATAGTTTACCTAATTTTATAATAGCTACTCCAAGAGGTCTTACAAAGAAACTATTCCACAATCCTTCATAATCTCCAGTAAGTTTTAAATTATCACAGTCTGGTAACTTTTCTAAATCTTTACCATTTTCTTCATAAATCTTTATCATTTCTTCATCTGTTGGTTTACAAAGAATATTTTCTGTAACACTTTGACCTGTTATTTCATTTTTTACTACTTTTTTATTTTCATCTTGAAGTGTTTTTGTACACCCTGTTAAAGTTAAAACTAGTAATAATAAAATTATTATCTTTTTCTTATTTTTTTTCATTTTTTGTCTCCTTTAATTTGGTAAATAGACTAACTAATTCATTGTTTAAATCTTTATATGTTAAATCTATTGCTTCCTTCTTTATTATTATAATATATTTTTGATTATTTTGGTAGATATTTTTATTATTATCTATAATAGATTTAACTCTTCTTTTCATTTTGTTTCTAGTTACAGCATTTCCAAACTTTTTAACAAATGTAATTCCAAATTTAGGTATTTGTTCATTATTTTGTTCTTTATTTATTATAAAATATTTATTACTCTTTCCATTTCTTTTTTTTATTATATTACTAAATTCTTCACTTTTTTTTACTATGTTTATTTTTTTCACTTGAACCTCCATAATCAAAAATCCACTTTTTTAGTGGATATTATTTTGATAATGTTTTTCTACCTTTACTTCTTCTTCTATTGATAATACCTGATTTCATGCGTGAAAAGAAGCCATGTTTCTTATTTCTTCTACGCTTATTAGGTTGATAAGTTCCTTTTTTCATGAAAACACCTCCAAACTCAATTCGTTATTATTATAAATAATATTAGAGTTATTGTCAATCTTTTTTTAGAGTTTTTAGTTTTTATCTGAATTCTCATAGTAAATGAAATTTTA
>CAYSEZ010000063.1:0-6147 GCA_964430375.1 uncultured Mycoplasma sp.
TGAAAAAGTTCAACTTTCATTTGACTAACACAGAATTTTATTGTATAATCTAATATGTTTAAAGCCTTATTTTGCTTTAAACCACATCAAAAAGGTTAGAAACTATTTATTAGTACCTTAAGAGTGAGTCTTAGGTTAAAAGGAGGTAAATATGAAAGCTATTATTGAAACTGGTGGAAAACAATACTTAGTTGAAGAAAAATCTATAATTTATGTTGAAAAATTAGATGTAGAAGAAAATAAAAATGTAGTATTTGACAAAGTATTAATGTTAGATGGTTCTATTGGTAGTCCTTATGTAGAAGGTGCTAAGGTTACAGGTAAAGTTCTAAAACATGGAAAAAATAAAAAAATTAGAATCTTTAAATATGTAAATAAAAAGAAGAGTACTCGTAAAACTCAAGGACATAGACAACCATATACTAAAGTTGAAATTACAAAAATTGGTTAATTATGATTAAAGTAGAAGTAAAAAAAGAAAATAACAAAGTTAAAGAAATTAAACTTACGGGACATGCTTTATATGATGATTATGGTAAAGATATAGTTTGTGCTTCAGTAAGTAGTATAGTTATTACTACAATTAATGGTATTTTATCTATTGATAAAACTATTAGTTATGAAGAAAATAATGGTCTTACTATAAAAGTTATAAAAGATGATCTAGTAACTAATAAATTAATTAATAATATGGTTAATATGTTATTAGAACTAGAAAAGGATTATCCCAAAAACATTAAATTTTTATAGGAGGAATATTTATGATGAGATTAAATATCCAATTATTTGCCCATAAAAAAGGTGGTGGATCTTCAACTAACGGAAGAGACTCTGCAGGACGTAGATTAGGTGCTAAACTTGCTGATGGACAAACTGCTAAAGCAGGTGCTATTATCTATCGTCAAAGAGGAACAAGAATTTATCCAGGGGTAAATGTTGGAATAGGAAACGACCATACTTTATATAGTAAAATAGATGGCGTTGTAAAATATGAAAGACTTGGAAGAGATAAAAAACAAGTAAGTGTTTACGAAAAATAATTTACTTGTTTTTTTTGTGCAAAAACTAGTGCTATTTTTTTTGATTAGTGCTATAATGAAATTAGGAAGTAGTTGTGAAAGGAGTGATAAATCATGACTGGATGGAGAAAATGGTTTAGATGGTGGTAAAAAAATAATACTAAGTTTTATGAAAGGAGGGAAGAACTATGACTGGATGGAGAAAATGGTTTGTTTGGTGGTAAGAATTTAACACTTAACTAAAGAGTTTTACGTAAAAAAACTCTTTTTCTTATGTTTTCTCTTTTCAAAACTATAAATTAACTTTATAATTAAACTAGAGGTGTAATTATGAAAGAGAAAACAAAAAAATTATTATTAACTTTATTTGTATTAATAATATATTTTATATTTTTATTAAAATTTAGTAATACTAATCTTACATTTATTAATTTTTTAACTTATTTTATATTTTTAATTATTATATTATTTATATATAGTAAAGATTTGAAAAAATACTTTTATGAATTAAAAAAAGATAAAAAGAAGTTTAAAACATTACTATTATATTTTGTAATATTCTTTCTTATTTCAACAGTTTTAAGAAGTATTATATTAAATATAATAGAACAAAATACTAATATTAATTTTAATGTAGATATAAGTAATAAAACAATATATTCTTTATTTAAAATATTTCCATCAGGAACATTATTTGTAATATTTTTTACATGTATTTTTACTCCGGTTGTTGAGGAATTAGTATTTAGAAAAAGTATTAGAGATGTAATAGATAATAATATATTATTTATAATAGTAAGTTCTATTTTATCTTGGTATTTTCAGGTTTCATTATTAAGTCCTAATATATCAGAATTTGTACTTGCTATATCTACTTTATTAAATAGTATATTTGCATCTTATATCTTTGTAAAAAAAGATAATATATTATATAGTATATTACCTAGAATGATGTATAACATATTAATATGCTTAATACAGTTTCTACCTTTATAGGGAGGTAATATGAATATATTTAATACTCTTGCTATTATAAATGAAAACCCTAATACTTTAGCAATTATAAATGATAATAATACTTCAAATAATTTAAATTATATAATTGGGGGATTATTTGTAATAGTGATAATTTTATTAGCAAATTTATTTTTTTCTAAAAAATAGTAATTACCAAAAATTACTAATTTTTTTTATTAGTTTTTATGTTATTATAAATAATTGTGATTTATATGAAGAAGTTATTTATATTATTTTTTATATTTATATCTATTATTATATTTAATATAAAAATAGATATTAAGTCTTATAATTATGTATATAAAGAAGATTATAATTATTTAAATAAACTGATAATAGAGGAAAATAAAGAAGAAATATTAGAAAGTTTTAATGGGGTAGTAACAGCATATACTTCTTATTGTGATGGTTGTATTGGTATTACAAAAAGTGGATATAATGTAAAAAATACAATTTATTATAATGATAAAGAATATGGTAAAATATATATTGTTGCAGCAGATAAGAAATATAAACTTGGATCTATTGTTAGATTATCTGATATTGAAGGATATAATGATATTATTGCTATAGTACTTGATCGAGGTTCTTTGATAGGAAATAATAAAAGTAGTCAAATTGATTTGTTATTAAAAACTGATAAAGAGTGTATAAATTTTGGAAGAAGAAATGCTTTTATTGAAGTGTTAAGAAGTGGCTATTAATTATATAATTATTCTTGTATTTTTTATTTCATTATTATATAATTTAGTAAAGTATAAAAGTTAAGGAGTTTGTATGTTAAATAAAGTTTTTGTAGTAGATATAAAAGAAGTAGATAATAATGGTAATGGTATTGCAAGAATAGATAATATAGTTGTTTTTGTAAAAGGTGCTTTAAAAGATGAAGTTTGTAGGGTTAAAATAATAAATATTAAGAAAAAATATATGATTGGTATTATTGTTGAAATATTAAAACCTTCAAAAGATAGAGTAGAGGTTAAATGTCCATATTATGATAAATGTGGTGGATGTTCTTTTTTGCATACTACTTTAAATAATGAGTTAAATATAAAGAAAAACTTTTTAGAAAGATTGTTTACTTTAGAAAAAATTAATGTTATAGATATTGATTATGAGTATAATTATCGTAATAAAGTTTCTTTACATGTAAAAAATAATAAAATAGGTTATTATGAAGATAAATCTAATACTTTAGTAGAAATAAATAATTGTTTATTACTTGATAATAAAATTAATGAAGTAATAAAAGTATTGAATACTTGTAATTTAGTTAATGCAAAGGAAATAGTAATTAAATATACTTATTTTACTAATGAGTTAATGGTTATAATAAATGGTTTTTTAGATGATTTAGATTTAAAAAATATAATAAAAATTAATAATTTAAAGAGTTTATATTTTTCTAATAAACTAATATATGGTATTCCATATATAACTGAGATTATTAATGATATTAAGTATACAATTTATCCAGATGCTTTTTTTCAAGTTAATACTAGAGGTATGTTACTTTTATATGAAAAAGTAAAAGAATATATGGGAAGTGGTAATACTTTACTTGATTTGTATTCTGGTACTGGAACAATTGGTATATATTTAAAAGATAATTTTAAAAAGATTACAGGTATTGAAATAAATAAAGATGCAGTAAGAAATGCTAATATAAATAAAAAGATTAATAATATAGATAATATAGAATTTATTTGTGATGATTCATCATTAAAAAATGGTAATTATGATTATTTAGTTGTAGATCCTCCAAGAGGGGGATTATCAAAGAAAGTAATATCTAATTTATTGGAGGGAGATTATAAGAAAATAGTATATGTATCTTGTAATCCATTAACTTTAAAGAGTGACTTAGAATATTTAAAAGAAAAATATAATATAAAGGAAATAAGTATGTTAAATATGTTTGTAAAAAGCAAACATTTAGAATGTATTTGCCTTTTAATTAGAAAGTAATATAAAAAATTAGTTAGGTTGTTAACTAATTTTTTATATAAAGAATTGTGGATTATTTGAAGTATTATTGTTACTATTATTGTTACTATTATTGTTGTTATTATTATTATTATTATTACTATTATTATTTGTGCTATTAAGTTCTTTTGCTACTCTAAACATGGTTTTAGTATTATTCCAAATAGGTTTAATTTGATTTACTACTGGTATTGCTTGATTTATAACTCCTAGTGTTTTAGATGCTCCATTTAATAAATTATTAAAAGAAAATGTTCTTACTGCTCCAATTTGTGGAGCCCTGCTACCTAGTAATGATGATAGTAAACCTCCTCTAGAAGGATTTATTCCTACTGTATTAATGCCTCTAGTTGGTATATTATTTACATAAGGATACATAGTATAAAACTGGTTATTCATATTTACCTCCTGTAATAGTCTATGTTAAAAATAAAAAAAAGGAACTAAATTCCTTTAGTAAGTCTATATAAATTTATACTAGGTATTGAACCAAATCTTAATTTTAATAAACTTGTTCCTATTCCATTAGATATATATATATCAGTATTATCTATATTGTAGTAAGGTTTATAATATTCTTTACATCCATCAGGTAAATATAAATTAATTAAATAGGGGATATTTATTTGTCCATTATGAGAGTGTCCACTTAGTATTAAATCTACATCATAGTTTAATACTTCTTCTATATAGTCTCCTTCATGTGTAAGTATAATTCTATAATCAATATCTTTTATTTCATCATCATTTAATTTGTTTAAAAGAGGATTACCAAATAATAAATCATCTGTACCATATATTAATATAGGATTATTATCATTATTATATATAATGTCATATTCGTTAACTAAAAGTTTAAAATCAGTTTTATTTATTACTTCTAGAAAATCATCTCTATAATAATCATGATTACCATATATAATATATTTACCTAAATTACTATTAATATTATTTAATGCATTACTTAGTATTTTTATATCTTCATCACTCATTTTATAACTATCAAAAAATAAATCTCCAGTAAATACTACTATATCAGGTTTTAATATATTAATTTTATTTATTATTTTATCAATATTATCTTTATCAATAGTAGATCCGTAATGTAAATCAGAAAAATGTACTAAACTTATTCCATCAAAACTATCAGGTAAAGAAGATGAAGTTATTTTGTTTTCATGTACTAATAAAATATTAGGTTCTATATATCTAGAATAAATTAGGAATAATCCCCCGATTAATATTAAAATAATAAGCATACTTTTAAATTTCCTTTTTCTTTTGTTTTTCTTTTCTATTTTTTGTTCTTTTTTTAAGTTTTTATTAATTATTTCATTTTTTTTAACTCTTGTATTCATATTAACCTCCGATTAAAGGCATTAATGATATAATTATAGTAATTGTATTATGAATAAAATGAAGACTCATAGGTACTAATATATTATCAGTTTTAGTATATATATAAGCAAATATACTTCCCATTATTCCATAGGGTATTATGTATAAAAGTTCCATTGTACTTTCTACATTTGCTAAAGTATGAACAAAACCAAATAAAAGACCTGATACTATTATATATAAATAATTATATTTATTATCGAATATATCTTTAACACTTTTTCTATATATTAATTCTTCAACGAAAGGTGCAAATATACTAGCAGAAAATATCATATAGATTGGATAGTTATCTAATATATTTTGTACAATTTCTTCATTAGCAGATTGATTTGTATATACCATACTTATAATAATATTAGATATTATCATTAAACCCAAACCAATTAACCAATATTTGAAACCAAAAACAAAATATTCTTTAAAATTATTTTTATAATCTTTTATATCTTTATTTATTGTTTTATGATAAATTAAGTACATAATAATCATGAATGATAAATCTATAAGTATTAAGTAAAACATTTTTAGATTTGTGTTTACATTTAATATATCTATTCCTAATTTTTTTAAAATTAAATATATTAATGACGAATATATAGTATTCATAATAAATAGAAATATTGTTAAAATTATTTTCCATATTGTTTTCATAATTACCTCCAAGAGTATTGTATCATAAATTTTATAGAAATAAAAATGATTTTAAAAATATATTATAAGTTAT
>CAYSEZ010000064.1:0-6037 GCA_964430375.1 uncultured Mycoplasma sp.
AGTTTTTTTCTATTACTTAAGTTTATTTTTATAATTATTTATTTTATTATATATATCTTTTAATCCTATTTCATATTTACTTGTTTCTTTTGGTATATAGTATTTTTCATTAATTAAACCACTAGGTAAATATGTTTGATTTACAATAGATCCTTTATAATTATGAGGATATAAATATCCATTATAAGGACTTTTTAAATAATTAGGCATATCTCCGATAGCTTTAGTATTAATATCATTTATAGCTTTATCTATAGCAAGATATGCAGTATTAGACTTTGGAGATAAAGCCATTTCTATAACTATATTAGATAGTATAATTCTAGCTTCAGGAAGTCCAACTCTTTCAGATGCATTAATTGCACTATCTAGTTTTATACCCATATTAGGATTAGCAAGACCTATATCTTCATAACAAATAACAGATAATCTTCTGTAAATACTATCCAAATCTTCTTGTACTAATAATCTGGCTAAATAATGAAGTGAAGCATCTACATCACTTCCTCTAATAGACTTTTGAAGACCACTTAATACATCATAATGACCATCTTCATCTTTATCTATAAAGAATGTTGGTTTAGAATTAATTTCTTTTATAATATCTATATTAACTATATGTTCTTTATTAAAATAATAAGATACTTCAAGAAGATTATAAGCATATCTTAAATCAGATTTAGCAAGACTTGCTATATATTTTAATGTTTTATTATCTATTTTTATATCTTTTATTTCTTCATACTTAGTAGCATTCTTTAATGCTTTAAATATATCCTCTTCATTTAATGGTTCTAACTTAAATATATTACATCTACTTCTTATCGCAGGATTAATCTTATGATATGGATTACTAGTAGTAAGACCAATTAAAGTAATAAGACCACTTTCTAAACAAGGAAGTAATATATCTTGTTTATCTTTATTTAACCTATGTATTTCATCTATTATAAGTATTAAACCATCATACATTTTAGCTTCTTCAATAGAAGTTTCTATATCTTTTTTATTATTTATTGTAGCATTTAAAAACCTATAATTACAGTTTAAATCACTTACAATAGCATTAGCAATAGAAGTTTTACCTATACCAGGTTCTCCATATAAAATCATAGAAAATATCTTCTTATTTTTAACCATATTACTAATTATTTTATTATTACCTATTAAATGAGTTTGTCCTACTACATCCTTTAATGTTTTTGGAGCAAGTAGAGTAGCTAAAGGTTTATTCATTAGAATCACTTCTTTCTTATAATATTATATCATGAAAACTTGAAAAAATTTAAAAAATATGATATAATATGAACCATTAAAGGGGGAATATTATGATAACAATAAGAGAATTACAATATATAAATACTTATGCTAATAGAGCACCATATCCAGGAGATGAATATGTAAAAGAGACTTTAGAAAAATTAAAAAAATCTTTTATAGATTATAATAATTTTTATATGGGCAAAGAATATGATTTAATTTTATCAAGTGGAGAACAATTAACTTTTGAAATATTAAGTTCTAATATATGTCACATGTTAGGAATTGATTATAATAATTTAAAAAGTGAATTTTTTGATGAATTAAGATTTGATGTACTTGGTTTTATTAAAATTCCTACTTCATATAATTTGCTTTCTAAATTAATTGAAAAACAAAATGATGTGTTAGAATTTGAAAAAACAACAGGTAAAAAGGTTTATAATTATTATAGAATAATGATTAAAACTTCTATATTTGAAAAATTATCTGATTTTGGTAAATTTAATTTTGGAGTTATTAATTTTGATAAAGATGAATATAACAAAAACAGTAGTATAAGTACTAATGCTAATACTAAAAAATTCTTATATATGCAAACAAATGAAGCAATTGCACCATATTTTATGGTTGGTATACTACCTAACAACGGAGGCCCAAATTATGCAGTAGAAACAAGTATTGCACCTACTAATCCAGAAGATTATTTTAATAATCAAGAAGTTGTTATTCCTACTAGTATACTTGTTACAACCCAAAATGACATGATTAAAAAAGAAGCTACTCCAGAAGAAAAAATAGCATTATTAAATCAATATAGAGCCATTGTAAGTGAATATAACTTACCTAATAGAATAAATATATATGGTGACTATGAATCAATTTTAGTAGATTCTTCAAAGAGTAGAGTAAGAAAATAAAAAAGATACTAATTAGAGATTATCTAATAATTTAGTATCTTTTATTTTCTTTTCTTTTTTATTATTTTTCTTTTTCTTAGGCTTAACAGAGCAACTTATCAATGCAAGTACTCCAAGTAATAAAGATAAACCACCTAGTATAAGAATTAATTTTTTATATCTAGTAATTTCATTTTCATATAAAACTTTTACTTCATCAGTATATTTTTGAATAGTATTCTCATCTTCTTCATAAGTATACCAATCAGTAAGAGATGTTTCTAAATTAGTACCATATATTAATGTATATTTAGAATCTTTATCTAATTTATACCCAATAACCTCAGTATCTCCGATAGTAATATTTGTTTTAATATAATTATCAAACTCTTTATTAGGTTCTAAAATAAGCAATTTAATATTATTAAAAGTTATTTCATTATATATCTTATAAGTATTATTTTCTTCATCATACATATATAAATTAATAGAACCTTCATTATCTTTTAAACCAATTAAAGTAATATTATTAAGTTCATTATATAAAGCAGGTATTTCTTCATTATTTATTGTAACTTTAGTGCTTTCAAAATTTTCTACTTTATTTAAAACACTTTCTCTTTTTATTACTGTATATTCTTTATCATCTATAGTTACATTTATTGGATTACTATCTTTTACAGTAGCAATAATTGTATATGTTTTTTTAGTTCCTTTTTCACTAGTTACTACTATTTCTAATTTGTTTTCTCCTTCAGATACTTTTACTTTACCAGTACCAGAAACTTTTGCTTTAGAGTCTTCAGTAGTTGCTTTAATTTCTATTTCTTCAACTGATTCTTCAAGATCTAATTTATATTCTAAAGTATCTTTATTAAAATCTAATTTATAGTTTGTAACTTCTAAAGATTTTAAATTATTATTAGTAGAGTAGGTAACTGGAGTTGATGTTTCGTTAGTACCAGTAATAGTAACAGGGCTTACTGTAGTTTTAATTTCGTTTTCTTCAGAAAATGTTCTTATTGCATAAGATTTAACAGTAACTTTAGATGAACCAGTTGCTATAACTTTAAATGTATATGTTCTTTTTAGTTGATAAGAACTAGAACTAGACGCAACATCCATAACTGATAAATCACCTGATGTAAGTTTTAATTTACTAGTGTCGTAACTTAATGTATATTCACATGTTCCAATATAAGCACCACTACTTTTACAATAAACAGTTACAGTAGTAGTATTTCCTACTTTTACATTTTTACTTGATGCATATATATCTATTAATCCAGTTGCAGCATTTACTTTTAAAGTAGGTAAAATTAGTAAAAAAGTAAATATTAAATATTTTATTATTTTTTTCATAACTTCTCCTTATCTTAATTTTATATATCCTAAAATATGTTTTTGTACTCTTAATAAATCAAGTGAATTAATAGTATCATCATAACTTACGTCTGCGGCATCTTTATATTCATTTTTTAATATACTATATTTTAAAATATGTTTTTGAACTCTTAAAAGGTCTATACTATTAATGATTCCATCTCCATTTACATCACCTTTTATTACAATTGTATAACTTTTAGAATCATCACCACTTGTTATAGTAATAATATCACTAGTAGCAAGTTTTCCTTCTTTTGCTTTTTTATTTTTATCAGTAATAACAATTTTTGCATTAGGATATAATTTATTAATATTATTTTTTAATTCTCCAGAAGTAGTACCAATACTAATATAAGTTAAATAACCATTAGATAATTTATATTCTAAAGAATCAATTATTTCATCTACAGTAGGAGCTTTTTCTTCTTCTGTTTTTGTTTTAATAACTGTTATTATATATGTTTTAGAAGTGCCAACTTCACTAGTTACAACAAGTTCTATTTTAGTTTCATCATTATCTAATTTAATAGTACCATTCCCTTTAATAGAAGACTTACTAGATGAAGCAGTACCAGTTACTTCAATAGAGGTTATATCACTAGTAACATAATATTCATAAGTTAAAACATCACTATCAAAACCATTTATTAAAGTATTATTTATTTTTATACTTTCTAAATCATTATTAGTATCACCAACAGGTGGGTGTGAAGTATATTCATCTGGAGTATTTGTATAAACCGGAATATAGAAAGTCCAGCCAATATCTAGTGTACCAGCAGAAGAATAAGCACTATAAAATGAAAGACTTTCACTCGCAGGTGCAATTATATTTGTCATATATTGATTAGTATATGCTGATGAACTAGAACTATCTTTAGTATTAAATTTTTGATAATATAATGTATCTTGTCCTCCGCCAACATATCTATCTAATAAGAATTTAGCCCCATATTTAATTGCTTTTTCTCTTGTATCCCATGGTGTTCCGTCATAGTTATTTACATAACCTGCTGCAACAGCAAGACCTCTAGCAACAGGACTACTTGTTTTTGTGTCTTGACAAGCCCCAATGTTATAGTAATTGTAATATCCTTTTAAACTTTTACCATCATAGGTTAGAGTAGAATTACCACTTACCCCGTCATAAGTTTCTTTAGTTCCTCCTTCTTGTTTAACACGTGCTGCAAGAAGAACAGGACTTATATTATAAGTTTCAGCAGCTTCCATAAAGTAACTTATATAATCTTCTTCACCATTTACTAAATATGTACCACTAAAAAGTTTTTCTAAAACATCTCTAGTATGATTTTCTTTATCATACGACTGAATAGCAAAAGCAAAAATATTTTTTTCATTTAAATAATTTCTAGGATCTATATAAAATGCAACCATAGAACTACTTGCAGCGTACCAATTAGGATTTTCTTTTAATGTATTAGATAATCTATAAACAGAGTAGGTTGATTGTGTATAATTTTTACCTATTTCCTTACTTACTACTGTATTAAACTTTTTAGTACTTTTATCTGCGATAAAGTTCCAATTAGGATATTTTTTATGTAAATAAGTTAAAAATGGTATATAACTATCAGGAAAACCTTTATTTTTTAACTCTTTAGCATATTCCTCATCACTAGATGTTACATCTTCATATTTATCTATTAAATTACCACATACATAACCAGTTTTATTATTATAGTAAGATACTTTATACCATCCTTTAGAACAACTACTACTTTTATTAGTAGGGCCAGATATTATATTTACATCAGTTCCTAAATAAATTATTTCAATAGATGATGCACTAAAAGAAGCACTTTTTCTCACTGTTGCATAATTTTCATTTATTCTAGTAGTCCACTTATCAGTAGTATAATAGTTTCCATCACTAGATATATTATAATCCCCAGTAGAACCACTAGTATTTTCTTTTACCTCATTTATTTTTACACAATTACTACATATATAATAACCAGATTCTCCATTATAATAAATTTCTACCCATCCTTTAGAACAATTAGAATCTCCAGTATTATGCAATTTATTACTAACTAGATTTACCGAAGTATTATAACTTAAAACTTTCTTTTTACTATAATTAGTACCAGGACCAGTTCTAACATAAACTCCATCTGTATCTGTTACAACTGCTTCATATGTAGCTGCCTTTATATCTAATATATAAAAACTAAATAAAAAAATAAATAGTAATATTTTAATATATTTCTTCATACCTCACCTCATATTATGTATATATATAATTATAACAATTTTTAAAGCATTCTAAAAGTAAATAGGTAAAAAAAGTAAAATTTTGACATATCTTTACAAGTATAAAAAATAAAAATAATAATAAAATTAAGTAAAAGACTTGCAAAAACTATAAATATACTATAAAATAGTATTTGTCTTTGGGACTATAGCCAAGCGGTAAGGCATGGGTCTGCAAAACCTTGATCACCAGTTCAAATCTGGTTAGTCCCTCCATT
>CAYSEZ010000065.1:0-5921 GCA_964430375.1 uncultured Mycoplasma sp.
TTTTCCAAAAAAACTCCAACATAAAATTTAATAGACTTTCCATAATAAATCTGATAAAATATTACTAGGAGAATAAAATTATGAAAAAAAATACATTTATTGAAGGAACTTTAATTGCAAGTATAGCAATAATAATAACAAAAATACTAGGAGTACTTTACGTAATCCCTTTCTATAAAATTATTGGTGAAGATGGTGGAGTACTATATTCCTATGCCTATAATATATATAACTTATTTTTAAATATATCAACCGCAGGTATTCCCACTGCAATAAGTATGATAATAAGCGAATACACTGCATTAAAAATGTTTGATGCCAAGGATAGAGCGTACAAAATAGGTAAAAAGATTATTTTTATAATATCTTTTATTGCATTCTTAATACTTATGATATTCGCTAACTCTTTCGCAGGATACTACATAAAAGGAATATCTGGTGGTAACACTATCGAAGATATCGCACTAGTAATAAGAGCAATTTCCCTATGCCTTTTAATAACACCTTTCCTATCCGTTATAAGAGGATACCTCCAAGGAAACAAGTTTATCGCACCTACTTCACTAAGTCAAGTAATTGAACAAATAGTAAGAATATTAATTATCTTACTAGGATCATATCTTGCAATAAATATATTCCATCAAGAAGTAAAAATCGGCGTAGCAATCGCTTTAACCGGTGCCTTTATCGGAGGACTTATCGCATACCTATACTTAAAAATAAAAGTAAACAAAAATAAACAATTGTTTGAAAAAGCAGATAAAAAAGACAATATAACTAATAAAGAAATAACTAAAAAAATAATTACTTACTGTATACCTTTAATTATAATATCAATAGTAAATAACATCTATGACCTTATTGATATGAAACTAATCATAAAAGGACTATACATAATAGGATATGATGCCAAAACAAGTGAACTAATATCAAGTATCATCTACACATGGGGTCCTAAAATATGTATGATTATTATGGCTATTGCAATGGGACTTACCACAAGTCTAATTCCCCATATGGTAACAAGTTTTGCAAATAATGACAAAATAGAAACAAATAGAAAATTCAATCAAGCAATATCAACAATGATAATAACTACTATCCCTATGGCTATTGGTCTTGCCTTTTTATCAAAAAACATTTACTTTATCTTCTATGGAGAAAGCATTTATGGAGCAAGTATTCTAAAATGTTTAGCAATTTACACCATCTTCGGAGGCACTTTACTAGTTATTAACACTGCTTTACAAAGTCTTCAAAAATTTAAAATAATCTACATAAACACAATCGCAGGCCTATTAGTAAATACCATACTTGATATACCAATGATTCTATTACTAAATAAAATAGGAATAAACCCATACTATGGAACTATTCTAGCCTCAATGATTGGATGCACTACTTCTTACATAATAGTACTAACATATCTAAAGAAAAGCCTAAAATTTAACTATAAATTAATCATAAATACCCTATTAAAAACTATAATACCAACACTTTCAATGATAATAGTACTACTTATATTAAAAATAATCCTACCAATAAACAATATCTTTAATTTATCATTTATAATAAAAATAATTATCTATGTAACTCTTGGAGCACTAACTTACTTAATAATATCATACTATAATAAAAACCTAGAAAATGTATTTAGTAAAGAATACATAGATAAAATACTAATAAAATTACACATAAAAAAAGTTAAATAACTATTCGTTTAACTTTTTTATTTCTCTAAATCTTACTATACCCGCATTCTTCTTATCCTCAATAATATAATTATCTTTTAAAACTAACTTTTTAGAAAACATAACTTCACAAAATATCCTTTTAATATCATTATAAATTATTAAAGTCCTTAAATCATCTTTATCAATATTTGTAAAAGAACTAGTTAAAATGATTCCCTCAAGCTCTTCTTTTATATCAAAATAATTAGCAAACTCTTCTTCCATACCATACTCCCTAGCAAGTACACATAAAATATCAAACTCAGTAAATATATAATTTCTATCATAAATATAATCACTTACTCTATCATATAACACTTCATATCTTAATTTTCTTTTTTCTTCATTATAATTATCCCAATTATTCTTAATATATTCTAACTTTCCCTTTAAACCATCAAGTAAATATAAATGAGTAATAACATAATCTCTTAATAATTTATCATACCTACCTATAAAATTAATTAAAAAACTATTAACACCCTTCTTTTCAAAATCAGAAAAATTATTAAATTCACTATGCAAAACGTCTTCTAAAGTAAAACCATTATCATCAAATATATCATTAATTAAATTACTTGCAAAATATGAAGTAACATTACAATTAGAACAATAATCGTCAAATATAACAAAAAAACCAAGTTCAACATTTAACTCATCATTATAATCATCCATCTTAATTTTATCTAAAACAACTTTATATTCTGTATAAAAAGCTAAAAGACAAAGCTTATATTTTATAAACTTTTCAATATCTTTTTTTTCTAATAAATTAACTAAAATAATTAATAAATCAATTTTCTCTAATTCAATAGAACTATTTTCATAATAATAATCAAACGCATTACATATAAAATCTACATCATCTTTAAACTTTAAAATAAAAAATTTAACAAACTCATAATTTCTCTTAACAGAAGAAGAACACATATTATACATATTCTTATCATTAGTATAATTTAAAACATCCATCATAAAAAGATAATCATTTTCTAACTCTTCTATATCATAAGGAACATCAAAACCATTAATATAATTAATTACTACATCTTTAGAATACTTTCTCATACTTACCCCCGATAAATTACTGTATATTATATCATTTTATTTAGATTTAGTCAAATACTCTATAAAATTTAAATAAACATCATTATTAAGTTTTAAAGATAACGCTTTTAAAGTTCTATCCTTTTCTTCTCTAGTTACATCATATATAAGCATATTTTGTTCTATAACCATACACTCATCACATAAATTAAGCAAATTATTATATAAATCATCATTATAAATAGTAACAAATTCTAAAGAATTATTAATTTCTGATGATAAAATCTCATTATTTAATTTTAACTTCTCTTTTAATATATAACTAATAACAGATAAAGAATTATAAAGATAACAATTATAATTATCATTAAGTACCATAGATACAATTCTATCAGTATCATAAATATTTAACCCTTTCTCAAACCCAATACCAGATGAAGAAACATACCTTAGTACACATTTATCATTTACTAACTCTATTTTCCTACACTCTTTATAAAAACCTGTTCTTTTATAAATATAATTATCAACTATTTCATATTCATTAACATAACTTTTTATTAAAGAACATAAAGAATACGTAAGTATTTCAATACCTTTTGGAGAATCTAAATTATAAGTATGAGAAATAATAATTTTTCTATTTATTTTACTAATCTTAAACTTATTAGATAAATTATCATAAATAACCATAGGACTAGAAAAATATAAACCCGTTCCATACCTATCATCATTTTCATTTAATATATCTTCTAAAACTAAAGTTGATAAAGTATTTTTATCTATTATAGAAGTTACTGTATCATAAGAAGAACATAATAAAATTTCACACGATTCTATAGCGGAATATATTAAACTTTTATACTCCTTTCCATAATAATCAACTAAACAAGGGATTATCTTACCAAGAGCATTCATAGTTTTTTGATCGTAATTATATAACCTATTTAATTTATCAAGAAATAAATTCATATAATTACCACCACCTTAAAAAATATTATACAACATCTCTTAAAAAAAACAAAGAAAAAAGAGAGCAAATTTTACTCTCAATCTATATAAACGCTAAAACCGTTAGCGTCTACTATAATATATGAAACAAGAAAAAAAATGTTTCATTAATAAATTATATTCTATTATTAAATTTTTATGTATTTTATATAAGAATAAGATAATTGCGCAGACGTTGTCTGCATTTTAGTAAACAATTTATAAAATTTTAATATAAGCCATAAATTCTTTTACTATACCCTTTGCCAAAATCATCTGTTAGTGTTTTAGAATATTCTTTTATAATCCCGTCCCATAATATTTACCTGTTTCACTTAATAATTTACCAACATTACAATATTTTTTATTTATCTCATTATAATAATTCATACTCTCTAGCAATTATTCTATTATCAGAACAGTATTTTATTACATATTCATTATTTTGCTTACAAATAATTATCCCTATAGTTTTATTCCCAAGTAGTTTTCCTTATATTTTGATCTATATAATTCATATATACTTGTATTTGTCCTATATGTTCTTTCTTTAGTTCAGTTACTTTAAGTTCTATAACTACAAATGAGTTATATTCATAATTAAATAATAACAAATCAATATAATTATAAGTATTCCCTAATTTTATTTTATATTCACTACCTACATAAGAAAATCCATTACCTAACTGCAATAAAAAATCATCTAAATTATTTAATATTGCTTGTTTTAATGCATATTCGCTTAATTTATTTTTTAATGAAACTGTTTTAATTATTATTGGATTAAGAACTAAATCATTAACTTTTAATTTTTCTTTATTAATTAATTTCATTCTAGTATCATCACTTAATCTATCATATTCATGATTACTAATTTTTTCTTGCAATTGTCTTTTATTTAAATTATTATATAAAGCAACATTAATATAATAGATAATTTCATCCACATCTTTTAACGATAAAAGTTGTATATAATGACTCCAACTTAATTTTGACACCATTGGTGTCAATTTTTCATTCTTAAATAATTCATAAAATTTTCTCATTCTGTATAAGGTTCTCTCATTATATTTCATACCTAATTCTTTCATCAATCTATCTGAATATTGTTTAATTATACCTTTACCATATTCTTTACCGGCCTCAAAAAGAAGTTTTCCTGTCTCAAAATATACACTTACTTTATGTCTATCTTTTGAATAATCTTTTATAGAATCATATATTTCACTTTTTATTAAATTTTCTTTTATTTTATCATAATAATTCATTTTTACCTCCTACAGAAAATATTTTTTATTACTTTCAAAACTAACACTATCATAAATTACATAATAATATATCATATCAATTCATATTCTCTAGCAATTATTCTATTATCAGAACAGTATTTTATTACATATTCATTATTTTGCTTACAAATAATTATCCCTATAGTTTTATTCCCAAGTAGTTTTCCTTATATTTTGATCTATATAATTCATATATACTTGTATTTGTCCTATATGTTCTTTCTTTAGTTCAGTTACTTTAAGTTCTATAACTACAAATGAGTTATATTCATAATTAAATAATAACAAATCAATATAATTATAAGTATTTCCTAATTTTATTTTATATTCACTACCCACAAAACTAAAAGAATTACCTAATTCATTCATAAATAATTCAATATCTTCTAGAATTATTCTCTGAAGTATTTTTTCTGATATAATTTCATAATTATTACTATTTTTAATTATTATTGGATCTTTAACAAAATCTACTACTTCATTTTCTATATTTTTAATCAATTTATTTTTAGTTGTTATATCTAATCTATCATATTCATTTAATTTTATTTTTTCCATTAATTGTCTTACAGAATATAAATTTTCTACTGCCAATTTACTATAATAATTAATTTCTTGTATAGTTTCTAAAGTTATAAGTATCTATAATGACTCCAAGACAATTGGTGCCACAGTGTGGCACCTTTCTTAATTTTTAAATAAAATTGCCTCATCCTTTTTAAATTTGTTTCATTATACCTTTTATCTACTTCATTTGTTAATTTTTTAGAATATTCTTTTATAATCCCAGTCCTGTAATGTTTACCTGCTTCACTTAATAATTTACCAACATTATAATATGCATCTAAATCACTTCTATTTA
>CAYSEZ010000066.1:0-5898 GCA_964430375.1 uncultured Mycoplasma sp.
ATTATTTACTTAATATTATAAGTAGTAATATTTAAACCAGCTTCATCAGTAGTAGCAACATAAGATCCAGTTGGTATTACACATGTTTTAGTACTATCTACTGTAACATTGTTACCTGTTACATCTTTTTCTTCTTGATCAAATATACCATTACCATTTGAATCTACTAAACAAATTGAATAAGTATAAACTCCTCCAGTAGTAGGTTTAGTTACTTTAATATAACCAGTATAAGTACCACCATATGGACTACTATTTAATTTCTTATCTAATAATTTATTAATATTATCAACATCATAATAAATAGTAGTATAATTAGGTCCAGTATAAGCAACATCTGTCCTTACTGCACTAATAGCTTGTTCAGCATTTGAAGCAAATGTATTCTTTCTAGAACTTTCTAGATATCTCATAACAGCAGGTACTGCTACTGCAATTAAAATAGCTAAAATAACTATAACCGCTAAAAGTTCAATTAATGTAAACCCTTTCTTATTATTTTTTAATTTCTTCATTTTATCTCCTCCTATTTTACTTTATAATTAAAATATACACTATTTTTTTTAACTTGTAAATATTTTCACGATTATTTTATTATTTTTTACATATTTTTAATTAATTTCTACAACATCTTCTACATCTATATTAAATTCTATATCATCTTTTGTAACTATTTTACAAGAAGAATCTCCAATACAATGTTTATCAGTTTTTAAAACAATTGAATATTCTTTACTATTATAATTATAATTTACATACCCTACTACATATTCATCTCCAAAACCATCACTTTTACCATATAAACCAAGTTCTTCAAAAGAATATTCACATACATAATTACTTAATCTTTCACTACATTTACCTAAAGTTTTATAATTTAAAAATTTATTTAACATTTCCTTAACGTCTACTACCATTTGTTTTTTCTTATTCTTTTCTACCATATTAACTACATTAGGTACCGCTACTAAAGAAATAATTGAAAGTATTACTAAAACAGTTAAAATTTCAATTAATGTAAAACCTCTTCTATTCTTCATTTTACTCACCTGTTCCACTATTAATATAATTATTAAGACTAGTTCTTACTTCATCAACAAATTCTTTTTGATCAGAATATTCATTTTTTACTATAGCAAGTGCTATTAACATAATAAGTGATAAAAGTATTATTATAGAATATACTACAGTAGTAATTGCAAACCCTTTATTATTCATATTATCAATCCCTTTCAACTACATAACTATTATTTAAATTACTTTCAAAAACATACTCACATTCTCCATCTACTGAATTACTCAAACAATGTCTAGAAGTCATTAAACTAACTTTATAAGCATTAACTATCTCATCATAAATAACATTACCATCAGTATATAGATCATTATATCCATCTTTTTTATCTTTTATATAGTCATTAAAATTAAATATATTTTCCATATCATCACTCATTTTATACTCATACTTAGCTTTAGATATTAATATTTCTGCATCACTAATCATTTGCTTATTCTTACTATTATTTAATAACCTAGTAACATTAGGTATAGCAATAAGAGCTAAAATACCCATAATTACTACCACCGCTAAAAGTTCAACTAGTGTAAATCCTTTTCTATTCATCACATCACCTATCCTAAAGTAATTATACAATAAAAATTAAAAAAAAGATATATTTTTAATTTAATATATCCATAAATTTTAAAATTGTATCTAAACTATCTGATATCTTAGACAATCTATCTTCAGGTCTTAATTTATATTTAGTCTTCATTTCATCTTCAAAAAACTTAAAATAATTATTATTTCTATTTAAATACTTATACCAATAAGAATTTTCTTTTAAATATTTTTTAGCATTAGGGTTCTCATTTAATTTATATTGAAGTTCTATACTCATTAATCATCAAATCTCTTAAATATAGGTCTAGGTTTATAACTATCATTTCTTAAATCTAAAGAACTTACTTCTTTATCTTTAATTAAATCTTGTATATAACCAATACCTTTCTGAATAGATCCAATACCTTTCTGAAATTCATCCATATCAATATTTTTAACCATATTTAAAATATCTTTAAAAGAACTTTTATTAATATTAGCATTTCTAGTATATTTATCCCAAACATCAGAAGAAGAACCATATAACTCATACATTTCATAAAATTTCTGCCAAGTCATCTCATTTGATTTAACATAATCTATTAAATTAGGTTTTTCTCTTACAAATTCTTTAAAACTATCTAATGACATACTATCACCTAATAATATATATGCTTTTTTTCATTTTTTTTATTTAAAAAATGTAAAATTTATGTTTTTTTTATTAAAAACTAGTATAAATATTGATTATTTGCTATACTAAATATAGTTGAAAGGAAGTATAATATGAGAACAAATATTGGTGTTATTTTTGGTGGAAAAAGTGTTGAACATGAAATAAGTATAATTTCCGCAGTTGAAACAATGGGATATCTTGATCCTAATAAATATCAAGTAATTCCTATTTATATTGATAAAGATGGTATTTGGTGGACTGGAATGCATTTAAAAGATATCTTAAACTATAGAGATATAGCTTTAGTAAAAAGATATGCTACTAAGGTTGCACTTATTAAAGATGGCAAAAGAATAATATTGCAATCACTAGGTCTATTTAAAAAAAATCTATATGTAATTGATTTAGTTATGCCGATAGGACATGGTAGTTTTATGGAAGATGGTTCTATTCAAGGATACTTAAATATGCTTGGTGTTCCATATACAGGCCCAGGAGTTCTAGGAGCAGCAATAGGACAAGATAAAGTATACATGAAACAAATACTAGATTATAATAAAATACCTATAACTAAATATACATGGTTTGATAATAAAACATTTGATACTAAAAAAGATGAAGTATTAAATAAAATATCTAATCTAAAATATCCATTATATATAAAACCTGCAAGTCTTGGTTCAAGTATAGGTATAACAAAAGTAGATAATGAAAACGGTTTAATAAACGCTATTAAAAATGCTTTTAAATATGATAAAAAAATTATAGTTGAAGAAGAAGTAAAAAATGTAAAAGAAGTAAATATAAGTGTACTAGGAGATAATAATAAACAAGAAGTAAGTGTAATTGAAGAAATAAATACCACCGGAGACTTTTATTCATTTAAAGAAAAATATGTAGAAAATTATTCTAAATCAATAAATAAAGCTAAGAAAACTAAACCTTTATTATCAAAAGAATTACAAGAAGATTTAAAAAGACTTGCTAAAGATGTATTTAAAATATTAAATGCTAAAGGTGTAGCAAGAATTGATTTTTTAATTAATGAAAAAACTAATGAAATATATGTAAACGAAATTAATACAATACCAGGTTCATTAGCAGGTTATCTATGGCTTGAAAAGAAAAAACCACAAACAGAACTATTAGATGATTTAATAAAAATTGCAATTAATAGTCATAAAGAAAAAGATGAATTATCATTAATTTTAAAAGGCAATCTACTTGAAGGATATGACATATTAGATGGATCTAAAATAAAAAAGAAAAATAAGTAATAATATTTATCATTTGTTTCATATAATGTAATGTGAAAGAAAGGAATGATAAATATATGGATACACTTAAAGTATCAAGTAAATCTGATCCAAATAAAGTAGCGGGAGCATTAACAAATGTATTTCGTGATAAAGGAACAGTAGAAGTACAAGCTATCGGTGCAGGAGCACTAAATCAAGCAATTAAAGCAATCGCTATAGCAAGAGGTTTTGTCGCACCATCTGGTAAAAATTTAGTATGTATACCTGCTTTTACTGATATTAGTATTGAAGGCGAAGAAAGAACTGCAATTAAATTAATTGTTGAATCTAAATAATAAAGACCGAGATTTTCTCTCAGTCTTTTATTTTCATTCTACTACGGCAATAATTTTCTGCTTTTTCAATACTCTCCCACTCAGCATAACATAAATATTCTTTAAAAAATTTTATAACTTCCTCTTGAGATGTAGTAAATGAAGTTACAACATTTACACTATTTAAAAATTCAAATAACTTATCAGAAATATTTGTTTTATATTGAGCTATTTTCCCCAAACCTGTAAAAAAAGTAAACTTAACGACATTTTGACAATCAGCACATACAAAATTAAAAATTACAAAAACACCATTAGAATTTAAAATTTTTGTTTTTTTAAAAACATAAGTATCATGAGGACAACTATTTTTTACTCTTTCTAAATAACTTTTAGTTTCTGATTCAATACTCTCTCTTAAATATTCTCTATCTTTAACTAAAGATAAATATTCTTTTACATATTTATTTTTGCTTAATTCTTCATATCTTTTATCCTTTTCTTGTTTTAAATGCATCATTTTAAATATTTTTTTCTTGATCATTAATAATTCATCAATCTCATTCATAAAAACCTCCATATAATATTATATTGTTAAAAAACAAAAAAAACCGTAACCGGTTTTTTTAATAATCTTATTGATTTGCTTGTCCAGCAACTACTTTAACTTTAAATTTGAATGTTTCAGCACTATTACCTTTTGATTGAGTAACTTGTCCTGGTACTGATGTATCAGTAGTTAATGCACCTTCACCACTAACTAATTCAAAGTTTTCATCAATCCAAGCAGTTAATTTATATTTTACAGTACCATTTGTAGTAAATTGACCAGAATCTAATGCATAACTAGTAACTCCAGTTCCTTGACTTGCATTAGTAGAACTTGCATAAGTTCCTGCGATACTTTTACGGCTTGCAATTGTATTATTTGAACCTAAATCAACTGCAGTATAACTTGCACCACTATCAGTTGATTTACTTAATTTAATTTTAACTTTATCAGCTGTTAAAGTAGTACCTTCTACTATAGTAGCAGAATCAATTGCTAAATCATAATTAACTGTCATAGTTCCTTGTATTGTAGCAACCACATCAAATTTTAATGTATTAGCATCACTTTCAACAACAGCAGAATCTGCAGTTGGAAGTGCATTTTGTAGGTTAATTACACTTTCGTTTTCATAATTCATTGTAACATAACCAGTTTTGATAACATTAGTTTGAGTACCAGTAGCAGAGAAACTAAACATAGCATATGCTACTCCAATTACAGAACCAACTAAAACAAGTACTGCAACTAAAGATAAAACCAATGTCTTTTTATTGTTATTTTGTTCCATCATATTTTCTCCTTTCTAATATTACATTTCACCTTTTACGTCAATTCTTGCTTTATATTCAAGTTTAGTATCAGCATTCCATTCTTTAGCATCAACACTATATGGTATCCATAATCTTAATCTATAAGTTGTAGTTAAACTACCACCAGTTGTATGTTTATGAATTCCATTATAAATTGTTCCAGAAGTCAAAGTATTAAGTAATTCAGCAACTGTATTGTTAATAACTACAGTTTCTACTTGATCTTTAACTTCAGTTAAATAAACTTGAACATAACCAGAACTTAGTTTAGTGTATCCTTCATCAAGTTGTTCTTCAGTAAGAATTATTTCATAAGGCACATCCATTGTATCATTTGTATTACTTGCAACTGTAAATTCAAAATAATCATCTGATACTTTAGCAGCTTCTTCATTTTGAATTGGTAATGCATCAGCAATTGAAATAGTGTTAGTGCTTTCTGTATAACTCATACTAACTGTACCTGTTGTAATAGTATTTTCTCCTCCAACTCTATCAAAACTCCAAATAGCGAATGATAGGCCTACTGTTAGAGTTAATAATATCGCAACTCCAAGTACTGCAAAAATAATTTTTGACTGTTTCTTTTCTTCCATTTTAAGACTCCTCCTTCTATCTTATAAATCAATTGTACAAAAGTTTTAGATTTATGTCAAGATGATTTTAAAACTTTACACAATAAAA
>CAYSEZ010000067.1:0-5866 GCA_964430375.1 uncultured Mycoplasma sp.
TTTATACTAATTGACTATTTTTTTGTTAAGTTTTATAATTATATTAGAATAAATGATTGGAGGATACAATTTATGGAGCGAAAAATAACTGATGAATTACTTAAATGGAAAAAAGATACTGATAAAAGACCTATTTTATTATTTGGGATAAGTGGATGTGGTAAGACTTATTCTGTATTAGAATTTGGAAAAAGTGAGTATAAAAATACTATTTATTTTGATTGTGAAAATAATAGTGAACTTTCTTATGTAGTAGAAAAAAATAATACTTTAGATAAGTTTATAAGGGGAATATCTGCTTTATCTTTAGAAACTATTTTAAAGGAAGAGACTTTAATAGTTTTTGATAATGTAACTATAGAGGTATTTAATGCTGTTAAAAAGTTATTTACTTTACCTTTATCATATCATATAATTATGATTACTAATTCTTCTAGTTTTATAGATAAAAAGAAATTAGAGAATTTAAGTGTTAAAAAAATGAATTTAGTTACTTTTCCTGAATATTTAAAATTTGTAGGTAAAGAGCAATTAATAGATTTTATTGAAGATTCTTATAAAAATAATAAAGCGATGCCATTTCATTCTATTGCGACAGATATGTATAATGATTATATAATTACTGGTGGATATCCTAATGCAATAGTAGAGTTTCATAATACTTCTGATTATAATTTATTAAATATAATTCATGATAAGAATAATAAGTTATTTAAGTATAAATTATTTATGTTTGATAATTTAATTAACATTAGAAGAAGTATTGAAATTTATGATAATATGACTATGCAGTTATTAAAAGATAATAAAAAGTTTTTATATGGACTTTTAAAGACTGGTGCTCGTGCTAAAGAGTATGAACCTTGTATTAATTTTATGAAAGATTCTGGTATGATAATTAAGAGTACTCGTATTAATAAAATTAGTTCACCACTTAGTAAGGCAAAGGATGATGATAGTTTTAATCTTTATTTTGTAGATTCTGGTTTGTTATATAAAAATATGAATATTAGTCCAAATAAGTTATTAACTAATAATAAATTACTTGAAGTATTATATGAAAATAATATAGTTACAACTTTATATCAAAATGGTTTTAATATATATAATTATCATTCAGAGGGAAAGGCTTTTATTGATATAGTTATTCAAAATAGAAGTGGTAAGATTATATTACTTGAAATATTACACGGAGATGATAATGCAAAAAGTAAGAGTTTAGCTATTACTATGAATAAATTTAATATTGAAAGTGCTATTAGGTTTGGTAGTGAAAACTTTAGTATTAAGAAAGGTGTTAAGTATATTCCTTATTATGCAGCATTTTGTATTACTGAAAGGAGTACTTTATGAAAAAGGTAATTTTAGCTATATTAGATGGAACCGGATATAGAAAAGAAAGTCTTGGTAATGCAGTAAAGAATGCTGATACATCATTTTTAGATAGTTTACTTAATAAGTATCCTCATTCTTTATTAGAAGCTAGTGGTAATGCAGTGGGACTTCCAAAAGGACAAATGGGTAATAGTGAAGTAGGACATTTAACTATTGGATCAGGTAGAATTGTTCCTCAATCTCTTTTAAAGATTGATAGATATATAGAAAATAATAGTTTTATTAACAATGAAGTGTTAATAAGTTTGTTTAATCATGTTAAAAAAAATGGTTCTAGATTACATTTATGTGGACTTTTATCTGATGGTGGAGTTCATTCTCATATAAATCATTTATTTTCTTTACTTGATGCTTGTAAAAGATATGGTATTAATGATGTTTATTTACATTTAATATTAGATGGTAGAGATACATTACCTAACGTTTCTATAAAGTATTTAGAAGAACTTGAAAATTATATAGATAAAAATAATATAGGTAAGATTGCTAGTATTTCTGGTAGATTTTATGCAATGGATAGGGAAGAAATATGGGATAGGGTTAAACTTTATTATGATGTTTTAACTAGTGAAAGTCCTATTTATTCTGATTATAAAAGTTTTATTAATGAAAAATATGATGAAGGTATTTTTGATGAGTTTATTCCTCCATTTTTAGTAGATTCTAATGGATTGGTTTTAGATGGAGATGGTTTTTTAATGTTTAATTTTAGACCTGATAGATTAGTTGAACTTTGTGAGGCTTTTACAATGGATAATTTTAATTATTTCCCTGTTAATAAGTTTTCTAATTTAAAGTTTGTAACTATGATGCCAGTAAGTAATAAGTTATCAATTCCATCTTTATTTAGTCATGAGGAAGTTAATAATACTCTAGGAGAAGTATTAAGTAAAAATAATTTAAGAGTACTTCGTATTGCAGAAGATGCTAAATTTCCACACGTTACACATTTTTTTGATGGGGATAAGGATATAGAACTTTCTTTAACTGATAAGGTTAAAATTCCTAGACACGATGTTTTAACTTATGATTTGGATCCAGCGATGAGTTCTTATGAAATAGTAGAAAGAATAGAAAAAGATATTAGTTTATATGATTTTATATGTGTTAATTTTGCTAATGGAGATATGGTAGGTCATACTGGTAATTATAGTGCTACAGTAAAGGCTATGGAAGAACTTGATAAATGTATAGAAAAATTGTATGATATTTCTATAAAAAATGATTTTATTTTAATTTTAACTGCAGATCATGGTAATTGTGAAGAAATGATTGGTGAAAATGGTGAAGTACTTACTACTCATACTACTAATTTAGTTTATTTTGTAGTTTGTTCTGATTTATATAGAATAGAAAATGGAAAACTTAGTAATATAGCACCATCTATTTTAGATATAATGGATATTCCTATTCCTTATGAAATGGATAATTCTATTATAAAAAATGTTAATAATTAATGATTTATATGTAAATATATGGTATAATTTTGCTAGTTTATTAATCTAATACATATATTTTACTAGGAGGTTTGTTTTAATGAAGATTTGTCGTAAGTGTAAAAAGAAAGTAGCAAATAAGGCTAAAATATGTAAGTATTGTGGAGCAGATGTAACAAAGTGTAGAATAATTAAGCAACCTAATACTTCTTTAAATAGTAAAAAAGATGAAGTAAAAGATGATAAGAAAGATGAAGTTTTATCTAATAAAAATGAAGTAAAAAAGGCAAATGAAATAAATAAATCTAAAGATAAAATTATTGATAATAAGGGAAAATCTTTAGATGTAGGTAAAAAAGAAGTAGAAAGAAAAGATGAAAAGAAGTTTAATTTATTACTTAAGTTTAAAGAATTTAAGAAAAATAAAGTAAAGAAGGAAAAAGCACTTGCTAGAAAGGTTAAAACTGTTAAGGAAGTTAAAAGGTTAAGGAATAAGAAATTATTAAAATATGGATTAATTCTTTTAGGAATAGGTTTGTTTATATTTTTAATTGTTTTTGGAATTAGAAAGTTATTTCATATTTCTGATATTAATGTAGTTAAAGTAGGAACTTATAATAATGTTTTTGATATGAATGAGAGAATTAAGTATAAGGATGTTATTTATAGTGTTACTGATGTATATACTTCAAGTGGGACTGAATATAAAAGTCCTAAGGATGGGAATCAATATGTAGTTGTTACTATTGATTTTGAAAATGATTCTAATGATAAGGTAAGATATAGTTATAGTGATTGGAAAATGAGCAATTCTTTAGGAGAGGAGTCTTCTAGAATTTTTACTCCGATTAATGTTTCTACTGCTTTATATAGTGGTAATTTAGTTGTTGGTGGTAAGAAGAGTGGATCGCTTGTTTTTGAGGAACCTATCGGGGATGAGGAACTTCTTTTGAATTATTATGAGTATAAGGAAGAGGAAACAAAAGAAGTAGTAAGTGAAGATGAAGATGTAAAGGAAATAGAAGAAGTAAAACCTGTATTTCAAGTTAGGATTAAGGTACCTAGTGATGAATTAAGTAGTAATTAATTATATAAAAAGAAACATTTATGAGTATGTTTCTTTTTTTAATAGTTCAATATTATTATGCATAATTGATAAATAGTCTTCACTGTTTTCTATATCATTTTCTGTTATTATTTCTGCTGTATTAAAGATTAATGTTTCTACACTATAGTTATTTTTTAAGTTAGTTATTATATTATTTGATATATCATCTGTTATGAATATGTAACTAACTTCTTTATTTTTTAGTAATTTTTTAGCTAGTGCAATATTATTTTCTTTTTCTTCATTATTTTCAGTTAAATTAACTACTGTGAATCCATATTTTTCTAGGAATTTTAATGATTCATTATATGAAATAATGGTTTTATTTTTTGAGTTATCTGCAGTTTTTTTATATTCTGTATCTAATTCTGAAATATCTACTTTTAAAAGTTCATATTTGCTATTTATTTCTTCAATTAGATATGGGTTTGTTATATATTCTTTTAATTCATTTCTTATATTTTGTGCAATCATAAGGATATTTGATGGGTTTAACCATATGTCAGTAGTACTGTAAGTAGCGTCTATTCCATAAGATGCATCAATTATTTTTAGATTTTGATTCATATTTAACATAGTTGTTGCGTATTGTCTTTCATCTGATTCTCCATTATAGATAAATAAATCTTTTTTACTAAAGTCTTCGATTTGTTTGTTAGTAAATTCATAGTTATTAATTTTTATACCTCTAGGATAAATACTTGTTATGTTTGAATTTTCTCTATAGAGTCTATTCATTACATATTCAATTGGATAGATTGTTGTTATTACATCGATATCTTCCATTTTATCTCTTTTTATACATCCTGTAGTAGTTATTAGTGTTATAGTTATTAGTATTATTATTAATATTTTTTTCATAATTACTCCTTTTTTTCGGGTACAGGGTCATATCCTCCTTTTGATAAAGGGTTACATTTTAATATTCTTTTAATACTTAAGATGCTTCCTTTTACTGTTCCATATTTAGTTAGTGCTTCAATTGAGTAGTTAGAACAAGTTGGAATGTATTTACAAGCATTATGCCAAGGACCCGGAATTTTTTGATATATTTTTATGAAAAATATGAGTATATGTTTCATAAATAATCACCAATACTATTTTACTATTAATTTTAAATTTTATCAATATAGTTTTCTTTTTCTTTTATTTGTGATAAACTTATTATGGTGATTTTAAATGGAAAAATTATTAAATAAACTTAATATTGAATATAAAAATTTATCTTTGTATAAACAGGCTTTTACTCATACTTCATATGCTTATGAGCATAATCTTGATAAGTCTTATGAAACTTTAGAGTTTTTAGGAGATGCAATTGTTGATTTAGTTGTTTCTGATTATTTATATAATGCAAATAAATATAGTGAAGGGGAAATGACTAAAATAAGGGCTTCATATGTTTGTGAAAATGCTCTTAGTTTATTTGCAGATGATTTAGGATTTAGTAACTTTATTAAGGTAGGGCGTGGTGAGTATAAAAATGGTGGAAATCATAAGAAAGCGATACTTGCAGATGTATTTGAAGCTTTTATTGCAGCGATATATCTTGATTTAGGTTTTAGTAAAGCTAAAGAGGTTTTATATAAAATAATTGTTCCTTATATAGAAAATCCTGATATTTTGTTGTTTAATGATTATAAATCTGCTTTACAAGAGGCTGTTCAAACTGATCAAAAGTCTGTTTTATATGAAGTAGTTGAAGAATTAGGTCCTTCGCATGATAAAACTTTTAAGATAGTTGCAAAGGTTGATGATATTGTTCTAGGAGAAGGTATTGGTTCTTCAAAAAAGGAGGCAGAGCAGGAAGCTGCTAGAAAGGCGTTATCTATTCTTGCTAAAAAGTAAGCATTAATGTTTATGTATTATATAAATTTTTATCTAAATTAAATAAACTAATTTTATTTTAGTAAAAATAACATAAAAA
>CAYSEZ010000068.1:0-5701 GCA_964430375.1 uncultured Mycoplasma sp.
TAAAAAAATAACAAAATAAAATAATTAAAATAATAGTCTTTAAGATTATTATTTTTTATTATATAATATAGATGGAGGTAGTTATGAAGAAAAATAATATTATATGGGGATTGGTTTTAATAATAATAGGTATCCTAATTGGAGTAAAATCATTTTTAAACATTAATTTATTATTTGATGGTTGGTGGTCATTAATTATAATTATTCCATGTTTTATAGGACTATTAACTGATAATGATAAAACAGGAAGTATTATAGGTATTATAATTGGAGTTTTCCTTTTACTAGTAGCACAAGATATTTTATCATATGATTTAATATGGAAATTAGCATTACCTATTATATTGATAATATTTGGTATATCTATATTATTTAAAAAAGAAACAAAAGAAGAAAACAATGAAAAATTAAAACAGATAAACGAGAAAGAAAACAAAGAGTTTTTTGCAGCTTTCTCAGGACAAAATATAGAATATGACAAAAAAGAATTTCTTGGCGCAGATTTAACTAGTATATTCGGAGGAATTAAATTAGATTTAAGTAATTCCATAATAAAAGAAGATGTAAAAATTAATGCTGGTGCAATATTCGGAGGAATAGATATAAAAGTACCAGAAAATGTTAATATTTCAGTAGATTCATTACCTGTTTTCGGAGGAGTAACTAATAAAATAAAAAATAAAGAAGAACAAAAATACACAATTTATATCGAAGCAACTGCACTTTTCGGAGGTATAAAAATATATGACAAAGATACAAAAGACGATTAAATACTTAGCTATTATATTTGCATTTGGTTTAATTATTGCTATATTTTCTGGATTAATAAATGGAATATTTTCTATACTTAATATATTTTATGATGAAGAAGGAACTAATATCTATGAAGAAATAAAATTATCTGATAATATATCTTCTTTAGATATTGATTTAAATATAACTAATTTAGATATAAGAAGTTCTAATAGTTTTAAAATATTAAATGAAAGTAGTGATGTAATCTATAAAATAGAGGGTTCTACTTTAGTAGTAAAAGAAAAAAATAAATTATTTCATAATAAAAAAGTTAATAAAATAACTATTTATATAGATGATAAAACATTTAATAACGTAGATATAGATCTAGGCACAGGAAGATATAACATAGAAAATTTAAAAACTAATAATTTATCTTTAGAATTAGATGCAGGTAAAATAGTATTAAATAATGTATCAGTTAACACTACTACAGATATCGAAGTAGATGCTGGATCTTTAAATATTAATGATTCTTTATTTAATAATTTATCTTTAGAGTTAGATGCAGGTTCTATCTATATGAATTCAATATTAAAAGGAACTAATATAATAGACTTAGGAGTAGGAAAAATTGAACTTAATTTATTAGATAGTTTAGATAATTATACATTTAAATTTGATAAAGATATAACACAAGGAACAATAAATGGTAATGATATAACTAATAAAACATATGGCAATGGAATTTCATATATAGAAATTAAAAATTCATTAGGTAATATTGATATAAATACATTAAAATAGGTTAATATTTACTAAAAATTAATAAAATATACAAAAAAAACTTTTATTTTTTAATATTTATGATATAATACTTATGACAACGAAGTGGGATAACCCACTTTTTATATTAAGGAGGAGTTATGGAAAATATTAAAAAAGTAATAGAAGAACCACTTAAAAATATTAATTTATATGTAGATAGTATAGAATATAAAAACAAAACATTAAATATAATATTAGATAGTGAAGAAGTAATTGATGTAAATAAAATAGTCGAAGCATCTAAACTAATATCAGATATATTAGATAAACATGATTTTATTAAAGAAAGTTATATGTTAGATGTATCTAGTAAAGAAAAAGGAGAGTAGTAAAATGAATGAAAAAGAATTTTTAAAGGCAGTAGACCTTTTAGAAAAAGAAAAACATATTGATAGAGATATTATTTTTGAAGCAATGGAACAAGGACTTTTATCAGCTTATAAAAAGAATTTTAATTCTAAAACAAATTGTAAAGTTTTAATTAATAGAGAAACTGGTAAAATAAGTATCTATTCTTATAGAACTGTAGTAGAAGAAGTAGAAGATCCTGAAATAGAAATATCTCTAGAAGACGCTAGAAAAATTGATAAAACTATTGATTTAGAAGGTACAATAGATGAAGAAGTAACTCCAAAAGATTTTGGTAGAGTAGCAGCATCTACTGCTAAACAAGTTGTTGTACAAAAAATAAGAGAAGCAGAAAGAAATAGTATTATTAATGAATTTCAAGGTAAAGAAGGAGAACTTGTTAATGGATTAGTCTCTCTTGAAGATGAAAAAAATTATTATATTGATTTAGGTAGAACTAATGGTATACTTCCTAAATCAGAACTAATAGGTAATGAAAAAATAGAAATGGGTTCTACTATAAAAGCATATGTTACTAAAGTAGATTCAAATTCTAAAGGTACAATTATATTATTATCTAGAACTCACTATAACTTTGTTAAAAGATTATTTGAACTTGAAGTACCAGAATTATCTGATGGGTCTATTATGATTTATCAAGTAGCAAGAGATCCAGGATTACGTTCTAAAGTTGCAGTTTACTCTGAATACGCTAATATTGATCCAATTGGATGTTGTATCGGAGAAAAAGGTAATAGAATAGCTAGAATTATTAAAGAACTAGCAGGAGAAAAATTAGATATAGTTAAATATGATGATGATAAAGAAACATTTATTAAAAATGCACTAGCACCTGCGAAAAATGTTAAAGTATTTATTCTAGATCAGACTAAAAAAGAAGCTTTAGCAATCGCAGATGGAGATGATTTTTCACTAGCACTTGGTAAAAAAGGACAAAATGTTCGTTTAGCAAGTAAATTAACTAGATTTAAAATAGATGTAAAAACTACAGAGCAAGCTCGTGAAATGGGTATAAATATTAAAGTAGGTGAATAAAATGAAACAAAAAAAAATACCTACCAGATCGTGTGTAGTAACTCGTGAAAAATACCCTAAACAAGAACTAATTAGAGTAGTTAGAACTCCAGAAAATGAAGTTAAAATAGATTTAACTGGTAAATTAAATGGAAGAGGAGCCTATCTTAAAAAAGATAAAGATGTAATAGAAAAAGCAAAAAATACTAAAGTTTTAGATAGACACCTAGAAGTTAAAGTAGAAAGTAGTATTTATGAAGAGTTACTAAAATTAATATAAAAATAAGAGGTGATAAAAAATGATGACAGTTTATGAATATGCATTAGATGTAAATAAAAAACCTGAAGAAATATTAAAATTATGTAAAGAATTAAATATAAAAGCAAGTAGTAAAGAAGATAATTTAACTGAAGATGATATAATAGAACTTGATAATAATTTAACTTTTGATGAAGAAGAAATAGAAGAACCTGAAGAAATAGATGATGAACAATTAGAAAAAGATCTTAGAATAGAAATAAAAGAAGAAGATAAAGCAAGTAAAAAAATGAAAAAAATGGTTACTACTAATAAAAATGATAATAGTAAGTATTTAAAAGAAAAGAAAAATGCTTATAAAAATAAAGAAAAATTAGCTAAAAATGCAAATGATGAAAGCAATGTAATTTTATATAAAGAAGGAATGACAGTTAAAGATTTAGCAAATTTACTTGATGTAAATCCTACTTTATTAGTTAAAAAATTATTTGATTTAGGAGTTATGGCTAACTTAAACCAAAGCATTGATTTTTCTACTTGTGAAATTATAGTACTTGATTATGATAAAGTATTAAAAAAAGAAGAAACTAGAGATATAGTAAACTTTGAAGAATATGAAATAATTGATAAAGAAGAAGATTTAGTAGAAAGACCTCCAGTAGTTACTATTATGGGTCACGTAGATCACGGTAAAACTTCTTTACTTGATGCAATTAGAGAAACTAATGTAGTAAGTAGTGAAGCAGGAGGTATAACACAAGCAATTGGTGCTTATCAAGTTAAAATACATGATAGATTAATTACATTTATTGATACTCCAGGACATGAAGCATTTACTAAAATGCGTGCTAGAGGAGCAGAAGTTACTGATATAGTAGTAATTGTAGTATCTGCAGTAGATGGAATTAAACCTCAAACAGTCGAAGCAATAGATCACGCTAAAGCTGCTAAAGTACCAATAATTATTGCTATTAATAAAATGGATTTACCAGAAGCAAACCCTGATAGAGTACTTGAAGAATTAACAGGTTATGGTCTTACTCCTGAAGCTTGGGGTGGAGATACTTTAGTTAATAAAATAAGTGCTAAAACAAAAATGGGTATTGAACAACTACTAGAAAATATTCTATTAGTCGCAGATATGAACGAATTAAAAGCAAATCCTAATAGATATGCAACAGGTTCTGTTATTGAATCAAAACTTGATAAAAACATAGGTAGCATAACTTCACTTTTAATTCAAAACGGAACGCTTCGTCTAGGAGACCCTATAGTAGTAGGTAACATTTATGGAAAAGTTAGAACCCTAAAAAATGATAAAGGAGAAAACATAGTAAGTGCCTCTCCTAGTACACCTGTATCTATAACAGGTTTAAATGATGTACCTGTCGCTGGAGATCGCTTTATGGCTTTTGAAACAGAAAAAGAAGCAAGACATATTGCCAATACAAGAGCCTTAAGAAGTAAAGAAGAAAACACTAATCGTTCTGGTATGACAATTGAAGATTTATTTAACAAAGTACAAAGTGGTACTAATAACATCGGAGTAGTCTTAAAAACAGATGTAAAAGGTAGTGAAGAAGCTATTAAACAATCATTATCTAAAATAAATGTTGATGGTGTAAAAGTAGATGTTATAAGATCAGGTGTTGGTACTATTACTGATAGTGATATATCCCTTGCAGAAGCATCAAATGCTATTATAATTGGTTTTAATGTAAGACCTGGTAATAAAATAATAGAAAATGCAAAAAATAGAGGAGTTGATATAAGACTTCATAATATAATATATAAAATAATTGAAGAACTAGAAGACGCAATAAAAGGTATGTTAGACCCTGAATATGAAGAAAAAGTAACAGGTACCGCAGAAATAAGAGCACTATTTAAGTTCTCAAAAGTAGGACTAATCGCTGGTTGTATGGTATTAGATGGAACAATTAAAAATGATTCAAAAGCAAGACTAATAAGAGATGGAATAGTTATCTATGATGGTAAAATTGCATCACTTCAAAGAGGTAAAGACAAAGTAAATGAAGTAAAAAAAGGTATAGAATGTGGTATTACTTTAGATAATTATAGTGATATAAAAGAAAAAGATATAATAGAAACATATGCGGAAGTGGTGATTAAAAAATGAGTTTAAAAACTGAAAAAATAGGTCATAACTTTATAAAAGAAATAAGTTATATAATAATGGAAGAAATAAAAGATCCTAATATAAAATTTGTTACTTTAACAGGCTGTGATGTAACTAATGATTTATCTTTTGCTAAAGTATATTTTACTACTTTAAAAGATGAATACAAAGATGAAACACTAAAAGCACTAAATAGAGCATCTAACTTTATAGAATTAGAACTTTCTAAAAGAATAGAAATTAGAAAGATGCCTCAAATAAGTTTTCACTTAGATACTTCTAGAGAATATGGTAACAATATAGACAAAAAATTAAAAGAATTAAATTTAAATGATTAAGATACCTAATAAGTATCT
>CAYSEZ010000069.1:0-5660 GCA_964430375.1 uncultured Mycoplasma sp.
GGAGGAACACATTATTTTAACAAAATAGAAGGTCATTATATTGATTTAACAAATGATCGATTTGATTTATATAATATACCCATATTTTATGAACCTAATGAAGAAATTCCAAGAGAAAGACTTGGCACTAGTAGCAACACTCAAAAAAGATATGAAATATTAAAGGAAAGGTTAAGCCATGGATATAAGAATAAAGAATAATGATTTAAAATTTAAGTATAGGGTTTCTTGTATAATTATACATAATGATGAAGTTTTATTAGAAAAATATGGTGATAAATATTGTTTACCTGGAGGTTATGTAGAACTAGGTGAAACAAGTAAAGAAGCTGTAATAAGAGAAATAAAAGAAGAAACTAATTTTTTACTTAATGATATTATTTATATTGGTATTATAGAAAACTTTTTTACTAATATAAGAAACGATAAAACACATGAAATAGATATATATTATAAATCTAATATAACAGAAGAAGAAAAAAGTAAAATAGATTTAAAAAAGATAGAAAATGATAAAGGTAATATTGTTAACCATAATCTTAAATGGATAAAAATTAATAGTTTAGAAAACTTAATTGTACCTTTATTAATTAATAATATAATAAAAAATAATATAAATAATTTTCACTATATAAATATAGATAAAAATTAATAATTAGTTAAAAAGCATAGACACATATATGCTTTTTTCATATATTAAAGTAGATAGGGGGATTTATAATGTTTAATAGAAATTGCAATAGACCATTTATGAATAATATGTTTAGTCAAGATGGTACAATTGATATAACTAATAATACAGGTAATATTGATATTGATTTTGATCAAACAGGTTATAACACAATGAATAACAATATCAATACTGATATGAGTAGTGCTCCAATTATGGAACAACCAAGAGAAAGAGTTGTTAATAGAACAATAGAGCATGTTGTACCACATGTTTGCCCAATAAGAACAAGAATAATTAATCACCATGTATTTAGGCATACTTATACTCCAAATTATACTTGTTGTGAAGAAAACGTATGTGAACATATTAACCAAGGCTCTTGCTGCAACTTTTAAAAGACTTTTTAGTCTTTTTTTTAATTTACATCTTAAAACATACATGCTATAATAGGAATATAATTATTTAGAAGGAGGACTTATTATGAGTGGACATTCAAAATGGGCAACAATTAAAAGAAAAAAAGGTGCAATAGATGCAGAAAGAAGTAAAATATTTCAAAAATTAAATAAAGAAATATATGTCGCAGCTAAAAGTGGTGATAAATTATTAGAAAATAACCCTGCACTTCGTATGGTAGTAGAAAAAGCAAAAGCACAAAACATGCCAAAAGATAGAATACAAGCTGCAATTGATAAAGCACATAACAGTAGTGCAAACGAAAGTTATGAGTTTGTAAGATACGAAGGATATGCTTCCGGAGGAGTCGCAGTTATGGTAGATTGTTTAACCGATAATCGTAATAGAACTGCAAGTGATGTAAGAAGTACGTTTACTAAAAGAGGAGGCAATCTTGGTACTGATGGGTCTGTTAGTTATTTATTTGAAAGAAAAGGAATTATAATAGTACCTAATTCATATGATGAAGATACTCTTATGAATATTGCTTTAGATAATGATGCAATAGACTTTATAGTAAATGATGATTCATATGAAATTTATACTACATTTGAAAACTTTATTAATATGAATAAAACACTTGAAGAAAACAATATTACAGATTTTATTATGAATGAAACAAGATTCGTACCAACTAATTACATAAGCTTAGATGATGAACATAAAGAAAAAGTATATAATTTAATTGAAACCCTAGAAGACTTAGATGATGTACAAAATGTATATCATAATATGGAAGAATAATTTTATATAGATATGCAATTTGATAGATTTATATCTTTAATAGGAAAAGATAAATTTAAAGAAATACAAAATAAAAATATACTAGTAATAGGACTAGGTGGAGTAGGTTCATATGTAGTAGAATCCTTAATAAGAAGTGGAATACTTAATATTACTATTGTTGATCATGATACTATTGATATAACTAATTTAAATAGACAAGTTATGACTAATTTAGATAATATAGGTAATAAAAAAGTAGAGGAAGTAGAAAAAAGAATATTAAGTATAAATAAAAATGTAAAAATAACTAAAATAGATAAATTTATAGATAACTCAAATATTGATATTATAAATAATAATTATGACTATGTAGTAGATGCTTGTGATACTTTTGATACTAAATGTGAAATAATAAAAACATGTTTAGAAAAAAATATTAAATTTATTACTTCAATGGGTACTGCTAAAAAAATGAATCCATCAAAACTTGAAATAACAGATATAAGAAAAACTAGTTACGATCCAATTGCTAAAAAACTAAGAAAATGGGTTAAAGATAATAAAATAAAAGGTAAAATAATTACCGTATCTTCAAATGAAATACCAGTAAAAACAAATAATAACATTTTAGGTAGTACTTCATTTGTACCCTCTAGTGCAGGACTTCTTATAACTAGTTACATAATTAATGATATAATAAATAATTAAATAATTATAGAACACTATAGTTATTTTTTAATACATAAATATATAGATTTTTAACTATATATTTGATAAAATAAATATATAAATATTAAGGAGGAACTATGTATATACCATTATATATAAAAACTGATTATAGCTTATTATCTAGTTTAATTAAAATAGATGAATTAATTAATTACTTAAAAAAACTAAATATAAATGCATGTGCTATAGTAGATAATAATTTATTTGGTACTATGGAAATAATTAATAAATTTAACAAAAATAATATTAAACCCATTATTGGATTAGAAATAAACTATAATAATAAAATTATATTATTATATGCTAAAAACGAATTAGGTTATAAAAACTTAATAAAAATAGAAACATATAAAAATGAAAATGATATTACTATCGATATATTAACTAAATATAAAGATAACTTAATATCTATAGTATTTGATATAGATTTATATAATGAATTAAAAAATATATATAATGATATATTTATCGGAGTTAATAACAAAGAAGATGAACTAAAATTAACTAAAATAACTAAAGATATAGTATTTATTAACAAAACTTTATATTTAGAAAAATACTTATATAAATACTTACCATATATATTTATGATTAGAGATTCTAAAACTATTAAAGATAAAGTAGATTTTACTTATCAAAATAACCATTTATTATCTTATGAAGAAATAAAAAATGAAGTAAGTAACTTATCTATAGAAAACACTATAAAAATAAATAATATGTGTAACTTAAAACTTTCTAAAGAACTATATATGCCTAAATATATGGAAGAAGGCTCTAAAGAATTTTTAATTAATCTTGCTAACAAAGGATTAAAAAAAAGATTAGGTAATGTAAATGATATATATCAAAAAAGATTAGATTATGAATTATCTGTTATTATAAATATGAACTTTATAGATTACTTTTTAGTAGTTTATGATTACATAAAATATGCTAAAAAAAATGGTATCCTAGTAGGGCCTGGAAGAGGATCTGCCGCAGGTTCACTTGTTAGTTACTCATTAGGTATTACAGATATTGATCCAATTAAATATGGACTTTTATTTGAAAGATTTTTAAACCCAGAAAGAGTATCTATGCCCGATATTGATACAGATTTCCCAGATGTAGATAGAGAAAAAGTAATTAACTATGTAAAAGAAAAATATGGTAAAGAAAATGTCGCAGGTATTATTACATTTGGAACACTAGCTTTAAAACAAGCTATAAGAGATGCCGGTAGAGTACTAGAAATACCTATTAAAGAAATAGATTATATAACAAAAAAAGTAACTCCTAATATAAGCTTAAAAGAATTAAGATATAAAGATAAAGAAATAGATAACTTATTTAACTCAAGTAATAAATATAAATTACTATATAATTTAGTTAATATAATAACTAATAACAAAAGACACACTAGTATACATGCCGCAGGTATAGTAATATCTAGAACTAATTTAAAAAATGTAGTTCCTATTATAAAAAGTGATGATCTATATTTAACTGAATATACAATGGAATATTTAGAACAAATTGGTTTAATAAAAATGGATTTTCTAGGAATAAAGAACTTATCTATTATTAAAAACATAATTAATGATATAGAAAAATATGAAAACATAAAAATAGATTTTAATAGAATACCTCTAGATGATAAAAATGTTATTAAAATATTTGAAAGTGCTAATACAACAGGAATATTTCAGTTTGAAAGTGCAGGTATGAGACGTTTCTTAAAAGACTTAAAACCACAAAACTTCTCTGATATTTGTGCAGCAATTGCCTTATTTAGACCAGGTCCTGCTGAAAATATACCTAGTTATATAAAAAGAAAAAATGGTAAAGAAAAAATAGATTACATAGTACCAGAATTAAAAGATATTCTAGAAGAAACTTATGGAATAATTATATATCAAGAACAAATAATGCAAATAGCAAGTAAAATGGCTTCATTTACTCTAGGAGAAGCAGATATATTAAGAAAAGCAATGAGTAAGAAAAAACTAGATATATTAAAAAATGAAGAAGAAAAATTTATAAAAGGTTCTATTAATAATGGATATACAAAAGAAAAAGCAGAAGAAGTATATAATTTAATACTTAAATTCGCAGGATATGGTTTTAATAAAAGTCATTCTGTTTCATACTCTGTAGTAGCATATAAAATGGCTTATTTAAAATCTTATTTCCCTAAATACTTTTATGCTAACTTACTTGGGGGAGTAATAGGTAGTGATGTTAAAACTTTAGAATATATAAAAGAAATAAAAAAACTAGGTATTAAAGTATTACCTCCTGATATTAATTTAAGTTTAAGTGATAAATATCTAGTAACAAATAAAGGTATAATTATGCCTTTATCAGTAATTAGAAATGTAGGTATAGTAATATCAAACTTTATAACAGAAGAAAGAACTACAAAATATATTGATATATTTGATTTTCTAAAAAGAACTTATAAGAAAACTAATAATAAAAAAGTAATTGAATCTTTAATATATAGTCATACCTTTGATAATATGAATAATATAGGTACATTAATTAATAATATAGAAAGTATAACTAATTATATAGAATTATCTAATGATTTAGAAGATAATATAATACCAAAACCAGAACTTATCTTTTATCCTAATAATGAAAATGATATATTAGAAAAAGAAAAAGAATTATTTGGTTTTTACTTAACTAATCATAAAACAGAAAAATATAAATTAAATGATAATAGTATTATAGATATAGAACAAATAAAAAACTATTATGATAAAGTAGTAAGTATTATTATAAATATAGATAGAAAAAAAGAAATAACTACTAAAAATGGAGACTTAATGGCCTTTATAACAGGTAGTGATAATACTTCTAGTATATCCATTACTTTATTTTCTAATATATATAAAGATTATACTAATTTAACAAAAGGAGATATAATTAAAGTAACAGGTAAAGTAGAAAAAAGATATGATGAATTACAAATAATTGCAAGAACAATTGAAGTAAAAGAAAAAATAATTTAAAAAACACTTGAAATAAGTGTCTCAGATTGTTGACAAAGTGGTATATTTTACATCAAATATACTTCTTTTTTTTG
>CAYSEZ010000070.1:0-5558 GCA_964430375.1 uncultured Mycoplasma sp.
AATATACATGATTCTAAAAAGACAGTAGATTTTGTATGTGAATTACATGAAAAAATCTATAATATTGAAATGAATAATTTTAATTCATCACAAGGTTCTATAGAAAGAAATTTAGCATATGCTTTTGATCTCTATAAAAGTAGTATGAAAAGTGGAGATACAGAATATCATTATGATTATACTGTACAAACTGATTTATGTAATTATTCATATAAAGGTAATGATAATCTAATTGATGTTTTCTTTATTAGAAATGAAAACTATATCTTAACAGATAAACTAATTTTTGTTTTCATCTATCTTCCTAAACTAAAAGAATTATGCTATAATAGGGATATCAAAGACTGGGATGAAATAGAAAAATATTTATTGATTGAAACAAATATAAAAAAGGCTCTAGAAATAGCAAAAGGAGATAAAGATATGGAAGATTTTGTAAATGAAGCTATTGATGCATCAAGTGATAAGGAAATAATTGGACTATATGACAAAGAACTACATGAAAAAAGACTTAAAAATACTCTTATAAAAGAAACAAAAGAAGAAGGAATTAGAATTGGACTTGAAAAAGGTATTGAAAAAGGTTCTTTTAAAGAGAAAAAATCGATTGCAAAAAGTATGTTGAAAGATGGATTTAGTATTGATATGATAATGAAGTATACAAATCTATCTAAAAAAGAGATAGAAAATCTTTAATACTAAAGAGATGGAAGATTATAAAAAATTCCCATCTCTTTTTGATTTTTTTAATTTATATTGTTTATTATATTAATTCTACAATAGTAGAACCTTCATTAAATATGTCTATTTTATAATCTTTTACTAATTTATTTATTTTTAAATATTTATGTACTTCTTCTTTTAAAGTGCCTGTTCCTTTACCATGTATTATAATTAATAATTTATTATTTAATTTATAATTATCATTAATAAATTCTTTTACCTTTATAGCAGAATCATATCTGTTACATCCGTGTAAATCAAGTGTAGGTAAGTTTTTATACATCATATAATTATTTATCATAACTTAATACTTCTTCTTTAGTAGGTATAGAATATCTAGAACCTAATTTACTAACAGATAAGGCTCCGGCAATATTTGATAGATACATTGTCTTTGATAGAGGAAAACCATTAGATATAAAGTAAGTAAATGCTCCATGATATATATCTCCAGCACCTGTTGAATCTAATGCTTTTACCTTAATAGAAGGTATTATTTTATATTCATTATCTATTTTAGCAAATGAACCTGTACTTTCTAGGGTTATAACTATAGTACCTTTAAAATCATTTTCTAATACTTTATATGTATTTATAATACTATCTATATCTTTTACATCTATTTTTGTATTTGTATAGGATTCTGCAAAATCTTTAGAACACACTATATAATCCATATATTTACATAATTTAACAGTATCTTCTTTAAAAGATCCTGCATCTATTATTTTTAAAGCATTTTTATATTTTTTTATTAAAAATAATGATACTTCTAGATGTTCTCCATCAAATAACATTACATCTGGTTTAGTAAGTATTGTTTTATTTTTATAATTTAAATTCTTATCTTTAAATGTAGTAATTGTTCTTTTACCATTTTTTGTATTAGCAAGTATAAAACTAGTTGATGTATAACAATTATTTTTTAATCTAAAATATCTAGTACTTACGTTATCATTTATAAAAGATGTTCTAATTCTTTCTCCATAAATATCATTTCCAGCAGAACCTATAAAGTAAGATTTTTCTCCCCATCTAGAAAGTAGTACAGAAGAGTTTGCGCTAGATCCTCCCCCACACTCTATTTTACTATAAGTTTTAATTTTAGTATTTTCTTTTGGATAACCTTCAACTGGCATAGTTACATCGTATGTAGCGTGACCAATACAAAAAATTTTTTTCATTATATCATCTTCCCTTTTTACCTTTTTTTTCTTCTACTTCTATATTATATATATAATCAAGTCTTAAATTTACTTCTGTTTCTAATATTTCTAATTTTTTAAGTAATAATTTATATTCTTCTTCTTTCATATATTCTTTATATTTACCAATAATTAAAGCTTTAAATTTGGCTATTTCATCAAGCACTAAATGAAGAGGAGCCTCATCTCCTGAATCATCTTCATAAATATAAGATAACATTTTAATAATTTTTTCTAAAGTACGATTACATTTTTTATCTACTAGTTTTTTTGTTAAACTAGGATTAATAATAATCATTTTATTTACATTAATCATATCAGTAAATTTTAAATTATTTTTTGGAGTTACACTATATCCTTTTAATTTTTCATATTCCATATAAGTAATTACATCTTCTTTAGCGTGTTTTTCTACTACAAAACGTATATCTTTAGCCATAATTGTCACCTCTAGTTATTTTTCTTTTTATTAGTAAGTTTTATTTGTTCATTTTTTCTATATTCTTCAATTAGTTTGTGATTTCCTGATAATAGAACATCTGGTACTTTTAAACCTCTAAAATCTCTTGGTTTAGTATATACTGGATAATCTAGTAATTCATCATTAAATGATTCAGAAACAAGTGATTCTTTACTTATAACACCATCAAGTAATCTTACAACTGAATCAGTAATAGCCATCGCAGGTATTTCTCCCCCAGTTAATATAAAGTTGCCAATTGATATTTCAAGGTCTACTAATAACCTTATTCTATCATCAAATCCTTCATAATGTCCACATATAAATATTAAATGTTTATAATTTTTTAAATTGTTTGCCATATTTTGATTATATGTTTTACCATCTGGAGTAAGAAGTATTACTAGGCTATCATCAGTTTTAATACTTTCTACTGCATCAAATATAGGTTGAGCCATTAAAACCATACCTGCGCCACCTCCAAAAGGTGTATCATCTACTTTTTTATGTGGATCTAAAGAAAAATCTCTAAAATTTATTATGTTTATTTCTACTAGTTTTTTATCTATTGCTCTTTTTATAATTGATTCTGATAAAAAACCATTAAACATATCTGGAAAAAGTGTTAGTATATCTATTTTCATATCAAACCCTCTATGTTCTTTAAATATATTTTTTTTGTTTTTATATCTATTTTATCTATAAAATTATTATTTTTAGGTATATATTTTTGATTATTTATAACAAATAATAAGTTATTAGAACCTGCATCTATTATATTAGTAATAATACCTATTTCTTTATCATTATAAATACAAGTTAAATTAATTAATTCTTCATCTAAATAATCATCAAATATAAAGTCATCTTTATTAAAATATAAAGACATTCTTTTAAGGGGTATTACTTTACTAATATCATCATATTCTTTAAATATTACCATATCATAATTTTGATGAGTTCTATAAGATATTATTTCTACTTTTTCATGTTCTTTTCCTAAGTATAAAAAATTACCTTTAATAAATACTTTGTCTTTATATTTAAAATTAGATTTAATCTTTATTTCACCTTTTAATCCATGAGTAGTAATAATTTTACCTAAAAATATATATTTCATAAGCTCTCCTTTATGTATTTATTATACAATAAAAAGACTACTTTTACAAATAAAAAATTCCTTAGTTGGAATTTTTATTCTTTTTCATTTAAATATTTATATATATTACTATATACTTCTTCAATATTTAGTGTTAATTTATATTTTTTAGATATAGATATTAAATATATCGCAGCCATAAAATCATTTTTAAATACTAGTGCTAAACTAAGTAATTCTCTATAAATGCTTTCTTTATCTTCACTATTCATATATTTATTATATATATATCCTACTAACATTTTTCCTTTTAATTTATTACCTCTTTTTATATAGTCTAATTCTTTTACTTTTTTTAGTAATAATTTATTATATTTATTTATATCATAAATTTTAGTATTATCTATATCAAATATTTTTCCTAAATATTCTATAGATTCTGTCATATAATTAGATATATCTTTATCTTGTTTTATATAAGAAAATAAAGTATTATACTTAGTAATTTTAAATATTTCTTTTATTAATTTAGTATCATTAGATAAGAATATTACTTTTAATAAATCAGTATAATATTCTTTAATATTATTATAATTTTTATTTAAAGAATTATATTTAAATGTATAAATATTACCATCTAATTTACCAAATACTTTCATAGTATCATTAAACCCTAATTTCATTCTTTGTTTTGCTTTTTCTTTAGTAAAAACAAGTGTACCTTTATCATTTAAATTATAATTAATATAAGTAATAGGAATATCTTTATTTTGTACTTTTCTTTTTATACCTATGTTTTTTAAGTCTATTGCAATTACTTCAGTAGCACCCATATCTATAGCTAAATTAATTGGCATATTATCATAGAATCCACCATCTATATAGTAATCATCATCTATTTTTTTCTTTTCTATGAATGGATAAAAAGTAGAGGATGCAATTATATAATCTATAAGTTTACCGTTTGGTATTTCTTTTTTTGTAAGTATTTTAGGTGTTTTTTTCTTATAGTTAAATGTTACTAATCCATAATCTATTTTTGATTTGCGTAGTTTATCTTCATTTATTAATTTTTTTAAATATATACTACCTTTATCAAGTTTTAAACCTATATCTTTTAATACTTTATTATCATTTTTAGAAAGTAAATCATCAGTAGTAAGTTTAAGCCACATTTTTTTAGATATATGGTATTTATTTAATGCAAAAAGTGCTGCATTAATAGAACCAATTGAACAACCTGTTACAATATCTATCTTTATATTTAATTTTTTTAATGCTTTCCAAACTCCAATTTGATAAGATCCTTTCGCTCCACCCCCGGAAAATACTAATGCTCTTTTCATATTTATAACCTCTCTAATATTTTTAATATATAAAGTGCTCCAACAGAGGAAGCTTCTTCTAAAAATTCTTCATAAGTTAATTTGTTATTTCCATTTAATGAGTCAGATATACTTCTTATGATTAAAAAAGGTATATGACTTAAATAACATACTTGAGCAATACTTGCTCCTTCCATTTCTACACATAGTGCATTAAATTTTTTATTTATTTTATTAGTCATATTTATATCAGTACAGAATATATCTCCTGAAGCAATTATTCCTCTTTTAACAGGGAATTTATTTTCTATAGCAATTTCATTTGCAATACTTAATAAATAATTGTCACTATTTATAAAAGTTCCTACATTAGGAATATAGCCTTTTTCATGATCAAAAGCAGTTATATCAAAATCATGTTGTACTAGTTTTTCACCTATTACTATATCTAATACATCTACTAAGTTAGAAATAGAACCTGCTACTCCAATATTTATTATATAATCAATATCCATATTATCTATTAAAATTTGTGTACTTCTAGCAGAGTTTACTTTACCTATTCCTCCAAGGGTTAAAATACATTTATTATTATTTACTATAGCTTCATAGAAAGTTAAATCAAAAATATTATATTCTTTTTCTATACAAACATATTTTTTTAAAGCATTAAGCTCTTCTTCCATTGCAAATATTATACCTATTTTACTCATATTTACCTCATTAAATCATCTATTCTTCTTACT
>CAYSEZ010000071.1:0-5486 GCA_964430375.1 uncultured Mycoplasma sp.
AAAACACTAAATGTGTTTTTAATTTATTTTATAATTATCTTCCAAAGAAAACTCTACATTTTCTTCGATCCATTCTTTACGAGGTTCTACTTTATCTCCCATAAGTACATCTACTCTTTTTTCTGCAAGGGCTGCATCATCAATACTTACTCTAATTAAAGTTCTAGTAAGTGGATTCATTGTAGTTTCCCACAATTGATCTGCATTCATTTCACCTAATCCTTTATATCTTTGTATTTCACACTTTTTACCTTCTGTTTTTTCTCTTAATTCTTCATTAGTATAAGCATAATCTATTTCTTTACCAGAAGATATTTTATATAAAGGAGGCATTGCAATATAAAGCTTACCTAGTTCAATAAGTGGTCTCATATATCTATAAAAGAAAGTAAGAAGTAGACACTGAATATGTGCACCATCATCATCGGCATCGGTCATTATTATTACTTTATCATAAGCAATATCATCTTTATCAAAGTTAGCACCAGATCCTGCGCCAATTGTATAAATCATTGTATTTAATTCTTCATTTTTTAAGATATCTTCTAGTTTTGCTTTGGCAGTATTTAATACTTTTCCACGAAGTGGTAATATTGCTTGGAATTTTCTATCTCTTCCTTGTTTAGCAGAACCCCCAGCTGAATCTCCTTCCACTAGGAATAATTCGTTTTTATCTTTATTTTTAGAGCCCGCTGGAGTAAGTTTACCTGATAAAAGTCTTTCTTTAGCACCTTTCTTTTTACCATTTTGTATTTCTTCTCTTGCTTTTCTAGCGGCTTCACGAGCAAGTTTACTTTTTAAAGATTTTTCTATTATTTCAGTAGCAATTTTTTTATTTTCTTCTAGAAAGAATAATAATTTTTCAGTTGCAATTGATTCAGTAATAGTTCTAGCTTCTGGAGTACCAAGTTTTGATTTAGTTTGTCCTTCAAATTGAAGAAGTGATTCTGGTATTTTTAGTGATATAACCGCAGATAAACCTTCTCTTACATCACTACCATCAAATGTTTTTTCTTTTGCTTTAAAGAAACCATTAGTTTTAGCATAATCATTAAACACTCTAGTTAAAGCAGTTCTAAAACCTACTTCGTGACTTCCTCCATCTACTGTTTTTACATTGTTTACAAATGATATAATATTTTCATTATATGAATCAGTATATTGAAAAGCAATATCTACTTCAATACCATTTTTACTTCCTTTAAAACTATATACTTTATGTATTGGTTTTTTATTTTCATTAATCATTTCTACAAAAGATACTAAACCATTTTCATAACAAAATTTACTACTTTTTTTATCTTCTAAATCTATTACTTCCATAGTAAGACCATTTATTAAAAAAGCTGATTCTTGCATTCTTTCTACAATTGTAGTATATGAAAAATTAGTTGAAGTAAACATCTCTGGATCTGGTAAAAATCTTACTGTAGTTCCTGTTTTATTAGTAGTACCAATCTCTTTTAGGGGTACTACTACTCTTCCACCATTTTCAAATCTAATGTAATATTCGTGTCCATCTCTTTTAATATTTACTTCTAAATATTTAGATAAAGCATTAACTACTGAAGCACCTACCCCGTGAAGACCACCAGATACTTTATAACCAGAGTTTTCAAATTTACCTCCAGCATGAAGTACTGTATATATAACTTCAGGAGTACTTTTCCCAGAAGAATGAATCCCACATGGAAGACCTCTACCATGATCTTCAACAGAAATACTTCCATCTTCATGTATAACTACTTTTATTTCATTACCAAAACCATTTATTGCTTCATCAATTGCGTTATCTACAATTTCCCAAACTAAATGGTGTAATCCTCTTTTATCAGTTGACCCAATATACATACCAGGTCTTTTTCTTACTGCATCTAATCCTTCAAGTATTTTAATACTATCATCATCATATTTTAATGCCATAACTATCATCTCCATATCAATTATAAATTATTTTTTTTAAAAAAGCAAAAAAAATACGCGATTTTACACGTATTTTATCTTTCTTTATTTCTTCTTCTGCAATTTTTAATGTTTTCTTTCTTCTCTTCTCTTCTTTTTTTACCAGGTGATACATAAAACTTTCTTTTCTTTACTTCTGAAGGGATGCCGTCACGAGTACATTTTTGTTTAAAACGTTTTAATGCTCCATCTAAATTACCTTTAACTGCTACTTCTGTCATTTTTATCCCTCCTTCCTTGCTTTCCTAATAGAGATTATAACAAATAAAAATAAAAAATTCAACTTTTTTCTACACATTTATTAAATATTTTTAAATTTTCTTATTTAAGAACCATATATAAAGATAAATAACCAATTGATATAAACAAAAAAGTATGATAAAATAATTAAAAAAGCGAGGTAGTAAAATGAACAAATTATTTATCAAAGAAAAAATGTATGAAAAAAACAGATATAAATTAGAAAAACTAATTAGTAGCTATGATCTATATCAAGGTGAACTATATAATCTAAATAAAATAAAATTAAAAGGAGAAAAAACCACTAAATTAGGTAACCATGATTATCATTTTGAAGTTGAAACTACTAGTTGGCTTGGTTTTAACACATATCATCCAGCAGTTAGAGTTAATGATTTAAATGAAATATTAGAAATAACATGTGACTGTAGTCAATTTAAAAATTATAAATCTTGTCCTCATCTTGGCGCAACATTTGTAAATTATAGTGATATTCTATTTAAAGAAAATATTGATATAAATAAAGTATCTCTTGACTTACTTAATAAATATTCTAATTTTTCAAATGAAATAAAAAAAGAAGTATTTATTGAAATATATATTTATTCACGCTCTGCTAGTTATAGTGACATAGATTTAGAACTAAAAGTCAAAATCGGAGAAAATAAAATGTATTCATACGGTTCTCATCAATCTAGTTTTATCAGTGCTTATGAAAATGAAAGATTTGAATGTAAATTTGGTAAAGAATTCACTTATAGTCAGAAAAAAAACTTCTTTAGTGATAATACCCAAATTGTTGTAGATTATATAAATAATAATTTTCCAGGTATGAATAACCATTATTTTTACTCTAAACCTATTATTAAATTAATTAATTTAGCACTTGATAATAACGTTCCTATATATTTTAATGATTCTTTAATTATGAATATTATTGATGATTTTCCATTCAATACTTATATAGAAAAAACAAATGATAATAATTATAAAATAAATTTTGAACTAAAAGACTTTATACCAATTACAAATGATTTTAAATATATATTTTATAACGATAATATATATAAATTATCTGTTAAAAATAGATTATTATTAAGTGATTTAATGGAATATGATATAAATAATATAGTAGTACCTCCTGAAAAATTAGAATTATTTTCTAAAAGTATCTTACCTATTATAAAAAACAATACTAAAGTAGATGAAAAAATTAAAGATGAAGTAGTTATAATAAGTAAACCTGATTCTAAATTATATTTTGATTTAAATAATAAGTATGTAATTTGTAATATAAAATTTAAATATAATGACGAAATAGATTATTTTGATAAAACTCTTAATATATTAAGAGATACTGAATATGAAAATGAAGTTATTAATGATATTTTATCTTATGGATTTAATATAGATGAAAAACATAAAGAAATATTACTTGAATCACTAGAAGATATAGTTTATTTAAAAGATGAAGGATTAAAAGAATTAAATAAAAAATATGAAGTATTTACTACTGAAAAATTTAATAATTTAAAAGTATCTAAATCAAATGTTAAAAGTATGTTTTCTATTGGACAAAATAATATATTAAGTTATAATTTTGATTTAGGTAATATTAATCAAAATGAAATAGTTAATATCTTTAAAGATATGAGAGAAAAGAAAAAATATTATAGATTAAAAGATGGTAATATATTAGATCTTACTGATGATAAGTTAAATGAATTAATGAATTTAACTGAAGAATTAGAAATAACTGATGATGAAATAATAAGAGGAAAAGGATCTATATTAAAATATCGTGCAATATATTTAGATAGTATAAAAAAAGATAAATATCATATTATTGAAACAGATAATTTATTTGATGAATTAATAACTAATTTTCATAAATATAAAGATAGTGATATTAATTTAAATGAAGATGATTTAAAACTCTTAAGAGATTATCAAACTACTGGAGTTAAATGGTTATATAATTTAGATAAAACTGGTTTTGGAGGAATACTCGCAGATGAAATGGGACTTGGTAAAACTCTTCAAACTATATATTATATAAAAGAAATATTAAAAGAAGATAAAGATGCTAAATTTTTAATTATAGTGCCTACTTCCCTAGTTTATAACTGGGAACATGAGTTTAAATTATATGGAAAAGGTATTAAAACTACTCTTCTAGTAGGACAAAAATCAAAAAGAGTTAAAGCATTTAATAATAAAAGTAATGTATTTATTACTACTTATGGTTTAGTAAGAGAAGATGAAGAATTATATAATGATAATGAGTATCATGCTGTTATAATAGATGAAGCTCAAAATATAAAAAATCCTCTTGCACAAAGTACTCGTGCAATTAAGAAGATTAATTCTAAAGTTAAATTTGCTTTAACAGGTACACCACTTGAAAATAGTACTATAGAGTTATGGAGTATATTTGATTTTATTATGCCAGGGTATTTATCTACTCAAAAGAAGTTTAATAATAAGTATAAAATAAATGATTTTAATGATAAAACTAATGAATTAATTAATGGTTTAAGTAAACAAATAACACCTTTTATATTAAGAAGATTAAAAAAAGATGTTATTAAGGAATTACCTAGTAAGTTAGAGAATAATATTTATATTGATTTATCTGATGAACAAAAGAAAATATATGTCGCAGAACTTGATAAAGTAAATAAAGAAATAGAAAAGTTAATGGAAGATGGTAATGCTAGTAAAGTTAAGTTTTTATTGTTACCACTTCTTACTAAATTAAGACAAATATGTATTGATCCTAAAATAGTTTATGAAGAATATACTGGTAATTCTAATAAAATAGAACGTTTCTTAAGTATAGTAGATGAATCTATTAAAAATGGTCATAAAATACTTGTATTTACTTCATTTAAAAGTGCTTTACATATAGCAAAAGAAGAATTAAAAAAGATTGGTATAGAAAGTTTCGTAATCGAAGGTAATGTTAGTGCAAAAGAAAGAATGGATAGAGTTAATTCATTTAATAATGATAAAGATTCTCCAAAAGTGTTTTTAATTATGTTAAAGGCTGGAGGTACAGGACTTAATCTTACTAGTGCAGATATAGTTATTCATTTAGATTTATGGTGGAATCCTCAAGCAGAAAATCAAGCTACTGATAGAGCACATAGAATTGGACAAAAAAATGTTGTTAATGTAATAAGATTAGTATCAAAAGGTACTATTGAAGAAAAAGTATTAGAACTACAAGAAAAGAAAAAAGAATTAAGTGATAAGTTATTAGATAGTAATTCTAAAGATAA
>CAYSEZ010000072.1:0-5437 GCA_964430375.1 uncultured Mycoplasma sp.
TAGTTAATCGTTCTAACTAATTTTTTTATTTCTAATTTATTTTTTATTTTTTTTAATATATATTTATTAGATAAGTTATTATTTATTCTAATTAATTTGTCTTTTTCTTTAACTAAGTAGTTTATAAATATATCATTTTTATTATTTAATAAAATAGGACCATATTTTAAACTAAATTTATTATACTTTTTATAACCTTTTTTAAATAAAATAATGGGATAATACTTATTATTTTCAAATACTATTTTTTCATTTTCAATATAATAACCATTATTTATAAAAGTTTTTCTTAATTTATAATAATCATTATTTGAAGATATAATAATATTATCTATATTATTTAGTTTACTTTTATCTTTAAATATAATGCCTAATATATTAGAAGTACCCATACCTGATATTACAATAGTATTTATATTACTTGTAATATTTTCTATACCATTAGAAAGTGTTAATATAATTTTATTTTCTAAGTTATATTTTATTAAATTTTCTTTTGCACTTTCTAGTGGTTTTTCATTAATATCACTTGCTATGATAGAGATGTTTTTTTTATTTTGATATAAATATATATCAAGTAATGCATGATCACAACCTACATCAATTATATTACTATTATTAGGTACAAAAGAAGAGACTTCTTTTAGTCTATTTGATATTTTCATTAGTCGTTTAAGAAGTCCTTTAATTTTTTACTTCTAGAAGGATGACGCATTTTTCTTAAAGCTTTTGCTTCAATTTGTCTTATTCTTTCTCTTGTTACTCCGAATATTTGTCCTACTTCTTCTAGAGTACGACATTGTCCATCTTCTAGTCCGAATCTTAGTTTTAATACTTTTTCTTCTCTTTCAGTTAAAGTAAGAAGTACAGTATCAAGTTCCTCTTTTAAAAGTTCACTGGTTGCATATTCTTCTGGAGACATCATTCTTTCATCTGGGACAAAATCTCCTAAGTGTGAATCATCTTCTTCACCAATTGGAGTTTCAAGTGATACAGGATCTAAAGATATTTTAAGTATTTCTCTTACTTTATCCTCACTTAAATTCATTTTCTTAGCAAGTTCACTTTCAGTTGGTTCTCTATTTAATTCTTGTGTTAAATTTCTTTGGATTCTAGAAAGTTTATTAATTGTTTCAACCATGTGGACTGGTACTCTAATGGTTCTAGCTTGATCTGCGATTGCACGAGTTATAGCCTGTCTTATCCACCATGTTGCATAAGTACTAAATTTATAACCTTTCGCAGGGTTAAATTTTTCTACTGCTTTCATTAAACCAATATTACCTTCTTGAATTAAATCAAGAAAAGCCATACCACGTCCAACATATCTTTTTGCAATAGATACTACTAAACGAAGATTAGATTCTGCAAGTATTCTTTTAGCTTCTTCATTACCTTCTTCAGCTTGTAATGCATACTCATATTCTTCTTCTGAAGTAAGTAGATTTATTCTACCTATTTCTTTTAAATACATTCTTACTGGATCATTAATCTTAATATCTTTATTATTAGATACTTCTTCAATTATATCTCCACCATCATCTTCATCTTCATCTTCTTGATCAACTGTTACAATTTCAATATTATTTTGAACAAACATATTATAAAGTTCATCTAAAGCATCACTATCTGGTTCAATACCTTTTAATTCTTCAGCAATTTGTTCAAAACTTATTTGTTTTGTTTTTAAACCTATTTCTAATAATTTTGCTTTTCTTTCTTCAAAAGACTTAATTTCATTAATCATTAGACTCATCTCCTACTTTTAATACCATTATTCTTTCTGCAAGTAATATTTGTTTTTCAATATCAGATTCTTCTTTTAACATCTTATTTAACCTTTTTATTTCTTGGTTCTTATTATAATCTTTAATTACTTTAATATACTCATTAATTACAGAAAAATTAATTTCATCATTTACTTGATATTTTAATGCTTCTTTTAATACATTTTCTAAATCAGGTTTATCATTTAAACTAGTAATAAAATCTGCGATAAGAAGGTTTCCATGTTTTTTATAATAATAAATAATTTCATTAGCAAGGAATCTAGCTTCTTTATATGGCATATAGTTTAATTTAGTTTCATATATTTTACAAACTTCATAACTATTTAACATATAATTTAATAATTCATAAGTTGCTTTTTCATATTTATTTATTTTTTTACTTGGAACTTCTTTTTTTAACGTTTCAATTTTACTACATTTTTTAACATTTTGCAACTTTTTTTTAAGTATTTCTGGATCAATATTAAATTCTAGGGCTATTTTTGATAAAATTAGCTCTTGTTTTACTAAATCTTCTTCATTTTTTATCTCATTTATTACTTCATTTATATATTCAGCTTTTTCATCTATATTTGTTAAATCTTTACCATCTTTTAAGTATTTAATTTTAAAATCACTAAATGATAAAGGGTTATTATATAAAGAAATATATTTATCCTTACCATAATTTAATATAAATTCATCAGGATCTAAACCATCATTTAATTTTATTACAAAAACATTAAATCCATTGTTTTCTAAATCTTTGCCTACATTATAAATTGCTTTTTGTCCAGGATCATCTCCATCTAAAGATAAATATATATTAGTACTTAATCTTTTTAATAAAGATATTTGTTCTTTAGTTAGTGATGTACCCATAAGTGCAACAGTGTTTTTAATACCTACTGAATAAAGTCTTATTACATCCATAAAGCCTTCGACTAATATAAGTTTTTTAGATAATCTTACACTATCTTTAGCATTATAATAATTATATAAGTTTTCTCCTTTTTTAAAGATAATAGTTTCTTTGGTATTAATATATTTTGAAGAACTAGTTGTATTATATATTCTACCTGAAAAACCTACTACTTTGTTTGATGAATCAAATAAAGGGAACATTATTCTATTAATATATAAATCATTACCGTTAGAACCTAATCCTAAATCTTCAATTTCTTTGTTAGTATAACCTTTATTATTTAATATTTTAGTTAAACTAGTTCTATCAGAAGTAGATAAACCTATTTTAAAAGTTTTTATTATTTCTTCATTTATTCCTCTTTTAAATAAGTATTCTTTAGCACTTTTTCCATATGAAGAATTCAAGTTATTTTGATACATTTTTAAAGATAATTCATACATATTATAATATTTATCATATTTATTAGTACTTTTTATAGTTTTATTATCATAATTAATACCTGCTTTCTTAGCAAGTAGTGATACTGCTTCTTTAAAATCTATGTGTTCGTAATCCATTACAAAGTTAAATACATTACCACTTGCTCCACAAGAAAAGCATTTATATATTTGTTTTTCTTTAGATACACTCATACTAGGATTAGTATCATTATGAAAAGGACAAACACCAAAATAGTTTTTACCTTTTTTAGTTAGAGGTATATAAGATGATATAATGTCTACTATATCACTAGCACTTCTTATTTCATTTATTTTATTATCCACTATATCACCTCTTTAATCATATAATATTATACTACAAAATATTTATAAGTAAAGAAAAAGAAAGCATTTTTAAAATGATTTCTTTATATAGGTTTATTCTACTATGTAGGGAGAATTTGGTTCTCCTGTACCACTAGTGAATGTTGTGCCTAGTTTTAAGGAGATAGAAGGTCGGACACCGAAAGAATAATCAGAATAAAAATCATTTAATTCCCCCGCAGAAATAATTCCCCCAATACTTCCAAAACCAGCCCAACCAAACGGTGATAAAAGCCAAGAAACTTTTCCATCATTTAAATAGTGTGTATATGTTTTTATTCCGGAATTGAATGTTGCTCCAGCTAGATTTATTTCTTCATATGTTAATAATCCTACTGGATATGTTAATGCGTTATTCCCATACCCAGTTGTTCCACCATTAGACACACTTAAACTAAATCTATCATTTATATTTGAACACTCTAAACTTTTTGTTCCGTTTATTGCACTTACAACTGTTGCATGACCAGAATAACCCTTTGATGTTGCATCCTTACTATACATAGCACCATTCCCAAAATAATAATCATCTACAACAATTTCTTCTTCTAGATATGTCCTATCATTGCAGAATATTGTATTTTCAAGATTTTTTGTATAACTTGTTAAGTTTTCACTATACCAACTATCTATTGCCTTTTTTATTGTGCTATCATTTGTATTGGTAAACATTTTTGTTTTTGCACTTTCTAGATCATCTCCATTTGTAAAGGTTAGATAATATATTTCTTCATCATCAAAGTATGTTATATAATATACACTTTCACATTTACCTGTATTATTCAAACATGTATAGTGGTGTCCATTTGCTATTTCATCTTTTTCTGTAATAATACTTTTTTGAATTGTGCCCTTTAACGTGTATGTTCCATTAGAATATTCTATGTCATTTCCATATACATATGTCGCTATTTCTGTTTTTTTTGTTGTCGCTTCATTGTTCATCAAACTATCATATGTTTCTCCATTTGACATCGATACATAATAATACCATCCGCTATATGTTTTTACTATATATCTAATTGTTGAGCAGCTGCTACCGTAATTAGAACATACATAATATCCTTCATATTCACTATAATTATTAACATATGTTGATTGTGTTATACTTGTATAATCTGTTATTGTATATGTTCCGTTAGAATATGTTACTGTTTTTCCTCCACCTATTGTACCGTCTACCGATTGATAAGTTTTTGATTTTCCCGCTAAAGCATACCAATATAGCTCTAATTCATCATATTCATATCTTTCTCCATACATATAACCTACATCTGCCGGAGAACTATTACTACTATTGAATTTACTTGTTGATGATAGTCGACTTGCAGTACCTGTATTATCACATGTTCCATCTGTTGGTACTCCATTATAAATTAATTTAGTTCCTCCAGTTGATGTTGTTCTGACTATTTTCCAACACATATTAGCAAATAACACATTATTATTATCTATATTACCTCTGTAGTAATATATCGGATAACTTCCTCCGTTATCATCTGTTCCATCGTATAGGAATACTCCGTTATCTCCACTATTGTATGTTTCTCCTTTTGATACTACCCCAGAATCTGCGATTATATCATATGATAAAGCCCCTAATTCAATAATTCCTATTAAAGTATATCCTGCATATGTTCCTCCAGTACATAAATCATTCGATTCAGTTTCACTTAATCCTAAATCACTATTTACTAATGAAGTAGTACAACTATTTATCTGTTCTTGTGTTGGACTTTCATTCATTGTATATTCAGTTATATTTGCGTCATTTACATATTTATAATCTATATTCATTGTTTGTACTTGATTTTCAATTACACTATTTAATGTACCTTCATCAAAATATATATGTTCAAACTCTTCATCGCTTGTTACATTAACTCTAAATTTATATTCATATCTATTATCTTCATTCCAATTAGATGCATCTGTAT
>CAYSEZ010000073.1:0-5150 GCA_964430375.1 uncultured Mycoplasma sp.
CCTGTTACAGGTATTAGTCCTATTACTACAGATAAATTTAATATAGTTTGAAATATCATTTGAAAGATAATACCAAATATTAAGTATTTTTTAAATAAATCTTCTTCTTTTAAAGCAAGTTTTATACCAGAATAACATAGTATAAAAAATAAAATAATTATAATAAGTGCACCAAGTACTCCAAATTCTTCACAAATAATTGCAAATATAAAATCAGTTTGAGGTTCTGGTAAGTAAAAGTGTTTTTGTCTAGAGTTTAAAAATCCAAAACCAAGTAAACCGCCTGGCCCTATTGCATATAAACTTTGTATTATTTGAAAACCACTTCCTAATGGATCAGACCAAGGATTTAAATAAGATGTAATTCTAGCTAATCTATAAGGTGCAATTACTATTAAAACTACTATACCAAGTACTCCGATTATTCCTGATATATAGAAAAACTTCATATCTACTCCAGATACAAATAAAAGAAGTACAATTGTCATAAAAAGTATCATACCAGTACCAAAATCAGGTTGTAACATAATAAGTCCAAAAAATAATAAAGTAATTAATAATATAGGTAGTACTCCTTTTTTTATGCTTTTCATATTTTTTTTATTATTAGCTAGATATTTAGAAGTAAATATAATTAAACCAAGTTTAGCAGCTTCACTAGGTTGTACTCCGAAAGAACCTATTCCAAACCAACTTCTAGAACCGTTTCTTATTACACCAACACCTGGGATAATTACAAGTACTAATAGTATAAAACAAATAAGTAATATTAAATTTGCTTTTCTAAAAAAAATTTTATAATCTAAATTAACCAATATTTTAACTAATATAAAACCTAAACACGCAAAAATAAATTGTTGTTTTACATATTTAAATGGATCATTAAATTTATATTCTGCCCATATATAAGAAGATGAATATATCATAATAATCCCAATAATAATAAGTAATAAAGTAGATATAAAAAGTAGTTTTCTATATTTATTTTTCATAACTCCCCCTTATTAAAGTTTATTCTAACAATTAAAAAAAAGACTTATGATAAATCCTAAGTCTTATATAGTTTTACTTATGTTTTCTTTTAAATATTTAATAAATTCTTTAGTAGTGCGATTTATAAAACTTTCTTCATAAGCTATACTATAAGTTGTTTTAGTTAAATTGTTTTTTAATGGTACTTCATATAGTTCTTTGTTGTTTAGTTCTTTTTCTATCATTTTTTTTAATCCCCATCCTATACCTAAATTTTGTTTTACTAATTCTTTTACTGTTTCAGATGAATAGCTTCTTAAATCTGCATTAAATTTTATATTATTTCTTTTTAATTTTTCTTCTAAAGTATCTATATCTGCATATCCATTAAATGGAAGTATTAAAGGATATATATATTCTTTACTTTTATCTTTATATTTATCATATATTTCTTTTGTAGCAAAGAAAGTATTATCTAATTTACATATTATTTCTTCTTTATAACCATTACTTGATAAAAATATTGGATACTGAATAATTATAAAATCTACTTCACGATGTTTTAATTTTTCTTTTAATTCTTGATTAGAAGATTGATATATTGAAAATTTAGCACTAGGATAAATATCTTTAAATTGTTTTATTATTTTTGGTAACAGAAACATTGAAATATGTGAGTATATGCCAATTCTAACTAAACCATCTACTTCTTCTTCTCTTTCTGTTATTATTTTTTCTGCAGTTATTAAGTTATTTAATGCTTTTTGAGCATAAAACATTAGTTTTTCTCCGTCATCCGTTAATTTTACTCCACGTTTTTCTCTTATAAATAATTTTGTTTGTAATGTATCTTCAAGTTCTTTTATAGCGTAACTTATCGCAGGTTGAGAAATATGTAAGACTTCAGCAGCTTTTGAAAAACTATTAGACTCTGCGACTGCATAAAAGATCTTATATTTATTAAAATCACAACTACTATTATAAATTCCCATTTTTTCTCCTTATTCTTATTTTAACATTTTTCTCTTCTTTTTTGTCTTCTATTATAGATAAATTTTCAGGAATTTGCAATGGATTATTTAATAAATTTTCTATTTCTAAGGTTTTGTAATTATTGAATACAGAAATTTTATATTTTAAATTATTATATAAAAAGTTTATTTCTTTATAACTTGCTGATTCTTTTATTTTATTACTAAGTAATATCTCTAAAAATTCTTCATTAGTTATTTTTCTATTTTCAATATATTCTTTGATATTATTATTTTCTTTATATACCTCATAAATATAAGATATATCTTTCTTATATTCTCTCTTTATTAGTTTTTTTACATAATCATTAGACTCTAAAACATAAAAAGTAGTATCTATTATTGTAGAATTTTTTTCATTATAAATATTTAGATCACTATTATCATCTAATATATATTTACTAGTGTTTTCGACTTTTATATTATTTAGAAAGTCTTTAATTATTTTTAAAATTAATTTAGTTTCTTCTTCTAATGACAAAGTACTAGGAACAATATTTAAATTTCTATGATGAATCCATGCATTAGTAGTTTTTCTATCAACTTTGATTGCATTTTCTATATCCTCCATTCTGGCTTCATTTAATAAGTTATAAGCTTCTTTTTTACAAGTTGCAACGGATAATAAATCTAATACTAAATCATAGTTATCTAAGATGTTTATTTCACTTAAGTTATTATTTTTTAATAGTCTAGTAAAATCCTTTTCATTATCAAAATATGCTTTGTTATCAATTATACCTCTGTCATAAATAATAACGCATGTTTCTTTTTCATTAAATAATTTTGCATAACTTTCTGATATATTTTCCTTTGAACATTGCTTTAATAAAACAAGTTCTTGAAAGTCATAAGTAGGTACTGACCAAGGGTTAATACCATTAAGTATTAATTCAGTAGCAGTTTCAGGAATAGTGATAACAAAATAATTTTCTTTTTCTAAGTATTCTTTTATGTTCTTAAGAGCAGTTGTTTTTCCAGCACATGGTCCGCCGGTTAGAACTATTTTTTTTATTTTCATTTCAAACCTCCAAAAAATGAATAGAAAACTAGGCCTTTTTTTCTTTTCACAGCTTTAGAATAACATTCATTTTTTCTGTGGTCAAATACTTATTTTTTATATTTAATATAAAGAAAATTTATATTTAAAAAGATTTAAGTTTCCTTAAATCCATACTGCAAAAAATATTCCAAGTAATGAGCAAATAATACCTGCCATCCAAAATGCTTTTACTATATCGGGTTCTTCATATCCTTTTTTTTCAAAGTGGTGATGAATCGGAGTCATTAAAAATACTCTTTTTTTAGTTTTTTGATACCAAAATATTTGAATCATTAAACTTAAAGTTTCTATGCAGAATACAAAACCTACGACAAAGACTGTAATTTCTCTTCTAGTTAAAATTGCAACTGTTGCTAGTGTTGCACCAAGTGCAAGCGATCCTGTATCGCCCATAAAACATCTCGCAGGATACCCATTAAACATTAAAAAGCCAAATAGTGCACCGACTAGGACAAAACAAAATATACCCATATCTTCTTGCCCTATAAAAATTGAAATAAGAGCATATGCAATAAAAGCAATCGCAGATAAACCTCCCGCTAAACCATCTAATCCATCTGTTAAGTTAACTGCATTAGAAAATCCTACTAGAAGAAGTAATATATATACTCCATAGAAAAATCCCATATCAAAGTCTATACCTAGGGTTGTAATTGTAAAATTAGTGTTACCATTATATTTCATATATATAGCAAAGAAAACAAGTGCAATAAGTATTTGTCCTATAAACTTTTGACTTACAGTAAGTCCTTCATTTTTACCTCTTTTAATACTTGTATAATCATCTAAAAAGCCAAGTAATGCATATAAAACAAAGACAATTAATACAATTATTAAATTATAAGTCATTTCGAGTTTACCACTTAAAACTAAATATAAAACTCCTAGAATAGTAGGAATAATAAATATTAATCCCCCCATAGTTGGAGTGCCTTCTTTTTTTCTATGTGATTCTCCAACATATTCACTTATTTTTTGTCCAAAGTTTATTCTTTTTAAAATTGGAATTAAAATTAAACCTACTACTACTGCAGCTAGGAAGCCTATCATTAGTGATAAAATAGATTTAGTAAGTATAAGCATATATTCTACCTTCTTTCTAGAAATATTATACAACAAAAATATAATAAAACAAATAAAAATATTTAATATTTATTTAAGGTTTACATTAATCACCCATTAAAAGTTTAATGGTACCTGTTTCATAGTATCTAGTACCATACTCTGGAGTTTGTTCTTTTACTATATTACCATCTCCTACATATTCTATAGTAAACCCTGTAAGAAGTTTTTTTGCCTCTTTTTTAGTAAGACCTACTACATTAGGAACTTCATAATATTTTTTATCATACCATTCATAGTCTTTTTCTATTTCTTCATCTTGTTTTTCTATACCCATAGTACTTATTATATCAAGTAATATTTTTCTTACAAATGGTGTTGTTGTATAACTAGAGAGTAATGCTGTGTTTTTAGGATTATCAATAGCAAGATATAAAACTACCTGTGGATCATTACTTGGAAGTACTGCCATAAAACTCATTATATAATTATTTTCTAGGTATCTACCATTTTCTGCTTTTTGAGCAGTACCTGTTTTACCTCCGATACGATATCCATCTATATAAGTCATTTTACCTCCACCTCTTGCTACAACACTTTCTAAAGCCATTCTCATAATACTAGAGGTATTTTCACTTATTGTTTTTCTTACTAGTACTTTGCTTTTTTCTTCTAGCACAGTATTTGTTTTACTATCTATAATACTTTTTAAAACATATGGCTGATATAAATAACCACCATTAACTACTGAAGATACTGCGGTAACTTGCTGAATTGGTGTTACACTAACTCCTTGTCCGAATGCAGTTGTTGCAAGTTCTAGATCTTTTACTTTATCAAGAGGAAAAATTATACCTAAACTTTCACCACTTAAATCAATACCTGTTTTTTCTCCAAAACCAAATATATCTAAATAATTAAATAGTTTTTCTTTACCTAGTTTAAACCCTAGTGAAACAAAGCCAGGATTCCTTGGGGTCAACAGAGAAACATTCGGGTAAAAAATTTTTACTTTCAGCAGT
>CAYSEZ010000074.1:0-5101 GCA_964430375.1 uncultured Mycoplasma sp.
TTTAACATTTTTTGATAAATATTAGGTTCTACTATATTAATAGATGCAATAGCAGTTTCTAAAGATTTTTTGTAATCTCCTTTAAAAAATAATTTAGTTGCTATATCTAATCCATTTTCTAATTCTTTATCTAATGATTTATATCTATTACCATATATTATAGTCATTTCAGAGAGTTTAGCAGTTTTAATCATTTCATTAGTAGTGTTATATAATTTAAGTGATAAGTCTCTAGCGGTATCTACTCTAATATTTAATGTTTTAATAGTTATTGGTGTTTTATTTAATTCTTTTATTATTTCATATATTGCATCATTTGCTTCAGATAATTCAACAAAGTAATTATTAGCAATTATAGGAAGTGGATTTCTTCTTATTTTAATTCTACAATTTTTTAATAATTCAGTTATTTCATCTAATTGTTCTCTTGCTCTTAATTCATCATCATGCATACTACCTAATGATTTTAAACATATATTTAAGTCTTCTTCTATTTTATCAAATCTATTAGATAAATCTTTAATTTTTTCTTTTAATATAGAGTATTGTACTTTTTTATCTTTTAAACTATTTATTATTTCATTATATTCTTTATTAGAATTATATACTTCACTACTTACTTTCTCTAATTCTTCTAAATCATCATTAGTTAAGTTATACATACTTTTTATATCATCTAATTGATTATAAATATCTGTAACTATTTTATTTACTTTAACTAATCTATTTTTAAAATTAGATGCATTTATATCAAATTCTTTTTTACTATGTTTTTCTAAATCAAAATCATTTAATAAATTATCTAAATAATCTAAGAATGTTTTAAGTTCAAACATACAATCTTCTAAGTTTAATATTTTTATTTTAGTTTCTATTTCTTTAATCTTTTTTTCTATTTGTTCTATATTATACTCTACTCTTAAATATGATAAAGGATATCCTTTATTTAATAATTTATTATAAGTATCATTTACTTCTTTTATTCTAGTAGGTAATATTTTAGTAGTTAAAAGTATTAAATCAGGCATTTCTTCTACTACAACACTTATATGTGCGATCATTTCATCTAATACTTTAACTAATTTCACTACTTCTTCATATTCATTGTTTTCCATTATTTCTTCAAAATCTTGGAATTTTTTTTCTATATTTTCTAATTGTAATTCTATATATTTATAAGTAGAACCATATGATGGTATATTACTATTTAAAGTTCTTTCTAGTTCTCTAAATCTAGATTTTAGCTTAGTCATAATAGAGCGATTTCTCTCTTCACTCATAGTAATTTCTCTTATTTCATCTAATAAGTTATCAGTGGTTACTCTTTGTTTATATATTTCCATTTCTAAATTTACTATTTGTTCTTTAGCTAGTTTATAATCTTTACTATCAATAGAGTTGTCTATATCTACTAACATATCAGTAATTAATTTAAATTTATCGTTTTTTATATAATCATATCTTTTAACCCAATCTTCATATTTATCTTCTAGTTTTCCATTTTTAAGTAATACTTCTACTTTAGATAATTCACTTAATATTGGAGTAGATACTATTAAATTACGTTCTCTTTCTAATTCTAAAACATGTTTCTTTATTTTTTTTACTCTATTTTTCTTTAAGAATACAATAAATAAAACTAATAAAATAACACCTAGTATTATAAAAGAGACTAAATATAATGTCTTAGTATTCATATTTACCACCTACTATAAATAGTTTATCACAAGTTTTTGAATTTAGAAAGTATATTTTTCATTTTAATAATAATTATGTGTTTTTTACTTATTTAATATTCCATAATTATTTGTTATAATATCATAAAATAAGTAATTTTTTAATGGATTATATGTAAAATATATAAATATTATAAAAGTTAATATTATAAGTACTATAGATAAATAGTTTAAATACTTATTGTTTTTTAAATTTAGTATATAATAACTAAATATTTGAAATATTACTATAACTAGAAATAATAAAAATATTGATATAAATATATTTTCTCCATATGTATTATATATTGGTATATATATAATTAAATAAAATATAAAACTAAGTACTGCGCTAAAGAATAATGATAAATAATAATTATTGTGTTTAATATTATATTTATTTAATAAGAGATACTCTATAATACTGAAAATAATAGTACTAGTGAATATTAATTTCATATGTTCCCATATGCTTTCATTAACAGGAAATAATATACTAGTTATTATATTTGGGATTAAATCATATAAAAAATGAAATAAAATAGATAATAAAAAGATACTAATAATAGAAATAATTTTAATATTTTTAAGATTCATAGTATCACCGGTATTAGTATATGTTTTATATTATGTATTATAACTAATTAGTTATGATTATATAAAAAAGAACCTTTATAAAAAGTTCTTAATTAATCTAATAATTCATCTATCCTAGATAGTTCTTCATCTATTTCAAGTAAAGATATTTGATGATTTGTTTTTACTTCTTTTACTTCATTTATTACTACTTCTTCTTTTGTTTCTTTTTTTGGTTCTGGTTTTGGTTCTTCCTTTACTAAAGAAGTAATCATAAATACACTATTAATCTTATCTTTACTTATTGTACTTCCTGTTTTATATCTATCACTAATAGGTAAATCTGTGTTTTTAATTTGTTCTATTTTATTATTTAGTTTTAATCCAAAGTATTTTTTATTATCTGTTATAAAGATATTAATTACGTGATATGGATTAGTTTTAACCTCTCTTAAAAGTAATAATCCGCGTCTACTTCTAGTACTTTTTTCAAATAAATTAAGTTTTACTCTTTTAGCGGTTTCTTTATCAGTAAATATAGAAACATATTCTAGGTTTTTATCAAAGTTTAAGGCTTTTACTACATAGTCATTTTTAAGTGTAATTGATTTAACACCAGAAGATTTAATACCTGAAGTAGGAATTTCATCTATATCAAACCATAAACTATATCCATTATAAGTTGCAATCATAATATCATTATATGTAGATATAAATACATCTACTACTTCGTCATTATCTTTTAGTTTCATACAAGATATTGGTTTAGTATAACGGTTAACTTTAAATTCACTTAATTTAGTTTTCTTAATCATACCATTTTTACTTGCTAAAACTATATCTTTATTTATATTAAAGTCTTTTACTAAAATACTTCCTATAATAGATTCATTTTCTTCTATTTTTATTATGTTGCTAATATGTTTACCAAGCATTTTCCATTTAATATCAGGTATTTCGTGTACTGGTAAGTATAAATAATTACCTAAATTAGTAAATAATAATAATGTATCTAATGTATTTGATTCATATAAACCTATTACATAATCATTTTCTTTTAATAAAGGTTCTTCACTATTAGATAAATAACCTCTTTTACTAGTTCTTTTTACATAACCATCTTTAGTTACTAGGACTACTACATCTTCTTTAGGTATCATTTTAGTAGTATCTATTTTTATTTCAGTATCTAGATCTGTAATTAGTGTTTTTCTAGGTACATCATATTCTTTTTTAATATTTTTTAATTCTGTTTTCATTACTTTTTTAAGTTCTTCTTCTTCATTAATTATTTTAGTTAAACCTTCGATAATTAGTTTTAAGTTTTTAGCTTCTTCTTCTAGTAAAACCATATCAGTATTACTTAAACGATATAATTGTAATGTTACTATTGCTTCAGCTTGTTCCATAGTAAATTCAAACTTCTTAACTAAATTTTCTTTAGCATCGCTTTTATTTTTACTTTGTCTAATAGTTAGTATTACTTCATCTAAAATAGATACTGCTTTTATTAAACCTTCGACTATATGTAAACGTTTTTCTGCGTGATTTAAGTCAAATTTAGTACGGAATAATATTACTTCTTTAAAGTGTTCTATGTAAGCATCTATTATATCTAATACTGATAATAATTTTGGTCTTCTTTTTACTATAGCAATCATATTATAGTTATATGATGCTTGTAAATCAGTGTTTTTATATAAGTAATTAAGTATTAAATCAGGATCTGTTTCTTTTTTTATTTCAATTACTATTCTAAGTCCATCTTTATCAGATTCATCACGAACTTCTAGGATGCCTTCGATTTTTTTATCTATTCTAATTTCATCTATTTTTTTTACTATGTTAACTTTTAATACATCATAAGGTATTTCTGTGACGATAAGTAATGTTTTATTTTTTTCTTTTTCTATGTCTACTTTAGAACGTACAAATATTCTTCCTTTTCCAGTAGTTAAAGCACTTCTTAATCCTTCTTTATCTAGTACTATACCACCAGTTGGAAAGTCTGGGCCTTTTACTATATCAAGTATTGTATCCATATGACAGTTAGGACTATCAATTCTCTTAATAGTAGCATCTATTATTTCTCCTAGATTATGAGGAGGTATATTTGTTGCGTATCCTGCAGATATACCAGTTGTACCATTAACTAAAAGATTAGGATATTTCGCAGGTAATACAGTAGGTTCCATAATTGAATCATCAAAGTTTGGTGCAAAAAGGACTGTGTTTTTATCTATATCTTTTAATAATTCATTAGATATTTTAGCAAGACGTGCTTCAGTATAACGGTATGCAGCAGGAGAATCTCCATCTATTGAACCATTATTACCATGCATTTCTATAAGAGGATTTTTTATTTTCCAATCTTGAGATAATCTAACCATTGCATCATATATACTTGTATCTCCGTGTGGATGGAAAGATCCAATTACATCTCCGACTGTTTTAGCACTTTTTCTATAAGGTTTATCATAAGTATTTTTACCTATATACATTGCATAAAGTATTCTTCTTTGTACTGGTTTTAATCCATCACGAACATCAGGTATAGCACGATCTTGTATTATATATTTTGAATATCTACCAAATCTTTCACCCATTATTTCTTCTAAAGAATAATCATATATTTTTTCTATTATGTTTTTCATAACATCACCTATAATATAGTATAAACTAAAATAGTTTTTTTTTCAAAAAATTTGACACTTTTTTATAAAGTTTTACATTATTTATTAAATAAATATTAAAAGAAAGTGTTAAATAGTTACACTTTCTTATTCAACTATGTATGGTGAATTTGGTTC
>CAYSEZ010000075.1:0-5032 GCA_964430375.1 uncultured Mycoplasma sp.
AATTCTTTTAACTCATTTACTGTCATATTATACTTTTTTGATATACTATATAATGAATCTCCTTTTTGTACTACATAATAATTATCACTAATAGGTATATAATCTATTTTTAAATAATCAGTTAACCCTTTTACTATAGATTCACCAAATTCTTCATAATTATTTTTTATATTTAAAACATCACTAGAATTATTTAAATTCCCATAAGATATTATAATTGTCTGATTATTACCAGTTTCCCTAATCAAATATTCCCTATCTTTAGAAGTATCATCTTCATCTCTTAATTGATAATATTTATTTACATTAAAATCATTATCTTCAAGTGCATTACTAATTAAATAAGAAAGAGAATTATTATTTCTTAAAGCATATATTATTTCTGTACCACTAGAAGTATTAGATAAATTAATTGATATAACTATTACATCACTATCATTACCATAAGCATCATTAATTATACTTATTCTATCATCAAATGTTATAAAACTATCATTTGTTCTAGTTAATATATTATCTATATTTAAATCATTTAATCTTTTACTAATATATTTAGCTATTAATAAATTATATTCTTTTTCTGTTACTCCATTATTTACTATACCAGTATCACTTCCTCCCCCTCTTGCATCAAGTACTATTTTATAATCCATATAATCACCCATAATAATGTATGAAAATATTATATAAAAAGAAACTAAAATAATTAAATTATATAAAAAAAGATTAACATAATATTTATAATTAATCTTTTTTTAAATTACTTATTACAATCTGTACATTTATTATTACTTATTTCATTAATTAATAATCTTAATTTATTTTTTAAATTTTCTTTATTTTCATCAGTCCAATAATCTTCTGGAGTTATATCTTCAGTAATTACCGATGTTTCATTATCATGACCTATTATTTCTCCATTTAATACAAATGTAACATCAGGTACATATATTTTATGATTACCTTCTTCATCATATAATAAATTATCATTTAATATAGAAACTATTTTTTGATATTTTTCTGTGTTATTAGAGCGATCTTCTAAAATATCATAATAATATATTTTTTCTATTCCCTCTTCCTTTGCAACTTCATTTAATATTTTTACATATGCTTTGCACCAAGGACATTCTGGAAAACCTAAATATACTATTCCTGTCCCATTTTCTAATATTTTAATTATTTCATCTATATTTCTATAAACAAATACATTCTCTTCCATATCATATTCCTTACTAAATTTTTCACTATCTGTTTCTTCGTTATTAAATAATAAAAAATAACCTAATACTCCAAGTAATAATAATACTATAATTCCTATAATTATAAATTTTAAATTCTTTTTCATCTTTACTTCCTCCATTATAAGTTTAACAAAAAAATAGTTTTTAGTCTATAAAAATATAAAATTTAACTTAAAATGTATAGTTTTATACTTTTAATAAATACTAAATATAGATGGTGATTCTATGTTTAAAAATAATATTAATAAAATAACATCTTATATAAAGAATAAATATAATAATGCACCCGATATAGTTAGTAGAACTATAAATAATAAAATAACACTTATATTTAATCAAAGTTTATGTGATGGAGATAAAATTAATAAATATATTTTATTTAATTTAACTAATAATACTAATATTAATGATATAGAATCTATTCTTCCTTGTGATAGATTAATTAAAATTAATAATAAAAATGAAATATTTAATTATATACCTAATGGATTTTGTATTATTTTAACTAATAAAAATATATACGCAGTAGAAACAAAAGCAAATTTATATAGATCAATTAGTGAACCTACTACTGAAAAAACCATTAATGGTCCAAAAGATTCTTTTAATGAAAATTATATGTCTACAATTGGACTTATTAGAAAAAGAATTAAAAGTACTAATTTAGTTTATAATGAAAAAACTATTGGTAAAGAAAGTAAAACTAAAATAGGAATTTTTTATATGAATAATATAATAGAATCTGATATGATTAATACTTTAAATGAAAAATTAGATAATATAGATATAGATGGTATATTTGATATTAATTATATAAGAGCATATATAGATAGTGATAATTCTATGTTTCCATTATATGAAACTACAGAAAGACCTGATCTAGCATGTATGGCACTTCTTGAAGGTAAAATAATTATTATATGTGAAAATAGTCCTTATGTACTTATTATACCGACTTTTTTAACTGATTTATTTCATACTCCAGAGGATAATTATGGTAAAAGTAAAAATGTTACTGTTAATAGAATAATACGTATTGTAGCATTTATAATCGCAGTTTTATTACCGGGTTTTTATATTGCTATTACTACATATAATCATGAAACTATACCTCTTACTTTAATTATAAACTTTGCATCACAAAGAGATGGAGTCCCCTTTCCTTCAGTAGTTGAAGGCTTTATTATGGCACTTATATTTGAAGTTTTAAGAGAAAGTGATATTAGAATGCCTAATGAATCTGGTAATGCAATTAGTATACTAGGGGCAATTGTTCTAGGAGATGCCGCAGTAAGTGCAGGTATTGTATCCCCGATTATGTTAATTATTATAGCAATAAGTGCAATATGTGGTCTTGCTTTTTCCCATATCGCAGTAATTAACGCAATTAGATTTTGGAGAATTATTTTTATGATTTTTGCAGCACTACTTGGAATGCCTGGTTTAATATTTTGTCTTCTTTTATTTATAATTACACTTTGTTCTTTAAAATCATTTGGAAAACCATATCTATATCCATGTGCTCCAATTAATATAAAGATGCTTATTAATTCTATATTTAAAAAGAATTTAAAAAATGATAACAAAAGAAATCCACTTCTTACTAATTCTAATTACATAAAGGAGTCTTATGAAAAATAAAATAATAATATTAATATTAATTAGTTTTTTTACCATAGGTTGTAGTTATAAAGAAATAGATGAACTTTCAATAGTAAGTGCAATTGGAATAGATTATATTAACAATAAATATGTAGTAACAGTCGAAGTAATGGATCTAGAAAAAGAAAATGATGATACTAATAAGTCATCACTTTTATATACTTCAAGTGGTTTAAGCATATCAGATGCATTAAAAAATATTCATTTAGAATATCCAGATACTTTATATTTAGGACATACTGAACTTATTGTAATAGGACAAAGTATTATAAAAAGCAATAACATAGATAAAATATTTGACTTTTTCTTAAGAGATCCCGAAGCTAGAACTGATTGTCTTATTTTAGGTTCTAATGATAATGACGCTAAAGACATAATTAATTCAAATGATAATAACACTACTTCTTTCCCTAGTAAAGATTTAATTAGTTCTATTAAAAATAGTAAAGAAATAACTGGATATGTAGTAGAACAATCACTTGAAAATTTTATTATAGATTATTATGAAGAAGGAATAAACCCTGTTATTACTAATGTAACACTTGATGATAATAATAACACTCTTCTAGAAGGAATTATTGTTTTTAAAAAAAATAAATATATAGATAAATTAGATTATAATAATTCTTTTATATATAATTTAATTAATAATAATTATGAAACTGCTTTAATAAATATAGAATATGATAATAGTAATATAGATTTAGAAATAAGTTCTAAAACTGATATAAAATTAAATATAAAAGATAATCAATTAATATATGATATAAACATCTTTATTGAAGCTTTAGTATCAGAACTTCATACTAATATTGACTTTAATACTGATAAAGGATATAAAACTATAGAAGATATAACTAATAATTATATTAAAGAAAAAACTAATGATTTAATTAATTACTCTATAGATAATAATGTTGATTTATTTGGTTTAAAAAATATATTATATAAATATAAGTATAGAGAATATAAAAAATATAAAGATAATAATTTATATAATATAAGTAAAATTAATATAAATGTAAATACTAGTGTATATAGATATGGTAATATATCTAAAGGAGATGACTATGAATCATAAAATAAGTACTAAAGAACTTTTCGGAGTAGTTATATCCCTTTCTTGTTCATTATTTTCTATGTTTGGTACTAGTATAATCATTAACAGTAGTAAAAATGCTACTTTAATTGCAATTACTATAGGTTTTTTAATTGGTTTTATTCCTTTATTCTTAATTATTTATATATTTAATCATCTAGGAGATAAAAACATATTTGAATATAATATAGATAAATTAAAAATATTTGGAAAAATAATAAATATATTAATATGCTTACCTATTTTATATATTGGCTTTATTATAACATGGAGAACTATTAATTTTACTATTACTAATTTATTACCAAAAAATTCTTATTATTTTGTAGGAATAATACTTTTTTCTATTATTGGTTATGCAATTACAAAAGGAAAAGAAGTAATAAATAGATCCAATATAATATTAGTTATAATATTATTATTTATATTAAGTTTTATATGTATATTTTTAATTCCTTATATAAAAATAGATAACATATTACCAATTTTTAATGTAAATAAGAATAATTTTATTAAATCTATTTTATTTTATATAGTTATATCTATTTATCCATTAGTATCACTTTTATCTATTAAAAGAAGAGATTTAGTAGATAAAGATAATTTTAAGAAATGTTTAATTTATGGATATAGTTTAACTTTTATAATCATATTTATATATTACTTTTTAATGATTAGTATATACGGTAGTAACTTTACTAGTATATTATCTTTTCCTGAATATTATTTATTCAAAAAAATAAATGCATTTAACTTTATACAAAGAGTAGAAAATATATGTTCTATTACTTATTATATAGTATCTTTCGGAGGAATATGTTATTTAATATATTTTATAAAAGAAGCTATATGTAATACTTTTAATATAAATAATAATAAAAAACAAAATATTATAATATTTATTATTTCAGACTTAACACCAATAATTAGTATATATTTATTTAAAAGATATCATATGAATTTTTTAATTAATAATTATTTGAAGTATACAATTCCTATTTTAGTATTTATTATATTTGAAAGTATA
>CAYSEZ010000076.1:0-4612 GCA_964430375.1 uncultured Mycoplasma sp.
CATCCCAAAATGGGTGTATTGTTACAAACTCATAAGCAACTATTCCTGCTTTTATTGGAATAGGAATATCATTTGTATTTTTTCCATTAAATTCCTTAATCATTTGATTAATTAAATTTTTAATATCTTTAGCTTCTGGAGGCATATAAACAATTATTCCAGTTTCAGAATCTTTTACAACGTTTTGTCCATCTCTAAAACTATTTTTATAATTTAAATGTTTACCTGAAACTAAATTATGAGTTTTCAAAATAAGTTCGACTGTTATAGCATTATTATTCTCAGCTTCATTATTCAAATACATTAAAGCATTGAAATAATTTCTAACTTCTAATACATTTCTCTCGTGAGATTCAAATGTTTTTTCTATAACATCCTTTACTTCATTTAATTTTAATTTATTACCTTCAATTTTCGTAGAATAGTGAACTCTTTTTGCTATTGTTTCTTTTTTAATTTCCTCTTCGATAAATACAGGTAATTCAAGCAAATCAACAACTTCTTTTGCTCTATTAATTTTTAATAAATCATTAACAAGTTTATTTGTATAGTTCCATTTTAAATTGAATTTCTCCATTTATTGTTTACCCTCCTTTTATATATTGATTATTCTTCTAAATAATTTGCTTTTTTACCAGTTTTAATTGCATACTCTATTTCACTTTTTGTAGAAGAACCAATATATCCATTAACGTTTATTACAAATATTTCATCAGATAAATCTATCTTTCTTTTATACATATCATCTAACATTTCTTTAGTTTTAGCAAGTGTACCCTCATCATATTTTCCCGTACTTCATTATCACCAGAATGTCCAAATAAACCTACTGATATAACAAAATTACCTTGTAAAGTTAAATCTCTTTGTACTTTTAAAAATTCATCTTTAAATTTAGTCATTCTAAATAATTTTTCTACTACATCGCCTTTAAAGTAATATCACAATTTAATTTAGATAATACCCTGCATACTTCTAGACCACTTTTAGCTAGTCCTAAAACTAATATTTTTTATTATTATGCATATTTCCTCCTCACATATTTATTTAAAAATAAATGATTAAGTGTACAAATATATTTTAACATAATATTTATAATTTCTCTATATATTAATATCAATTATAGAAAAAGATATTTTAACTTATTATTTATACTCCAGTTAAAACATCTTTTAAGGTATTAAAATATAACTTAATAATATTTATTTTCTTTATATCTGATCTTGATAATAAATTAACTTCTTTTATTAAAGTGTTTCCATCTTTTACTATTAATTTACCTATTACATTATATTTATCTATTGGATAAGTTAAATTATTTATTTTAGTTTCTATATTATATTTTTTACTTTCTTCACTTTTTTTCTTTATAATTAATACATCATCTTCTAGTTCTAATTCTACTTCTTTAATAGATGCTTTATCAAGTTTTGTTTTACCTACTATATCTCCTTTTTTATATAATACTTCTGCTTCATATTGATTAAAACCATAGTCTAATAAATTCATTGCTTCATTATTTCTATCTACACTTTCTTTATATCCTAAACTTACCATTATAAGTCTTAAATTATCTCTTTTAGCGGTTACTGCGATACATCTACCTGCTTCATCATCATTACCAGTTTTAAGACCATCTGCGCCAGCATAAAATCTAACTAATTTATTTGTATTTACTATCCAAGTTTTATTATCAGTATCTTCTCTTATATAGTCTTCATATACACTAGTATAATCAAGTATTTTAGTGTGTTTTATTAATTCTTTAGCGATTAAAGCCATATCATAAGCACTAGAATATGCCCCTTCTTCATCTAAACCAGTAGAGTTTTTAAAATAAGTATTTTTAAGTCCTAACTCTTTTGCTTTCTTATTCATAAGCTTTACAAAAGCTTCTTCAGTACCTGCGAGGCGTTCTGCCATTAAAACCATTGCATCATTTGCACTTGCCATTGTTATACCTTTAATTAAATCATTAACACTTATTTTTTCTCCTTCTTCAAGCCAAATCTGCGAGCCACCCATTTCCTTTGCATTACGACTAGTAGTTATTATTTCATCTAAAGTTAAACTACCATTTTCTAAAGCCTCAAAAATTAAAATTAAACCCATCATTTTAGTAAGGGATGCAACTGCATGTTTTTCATTTGCATTTTTATTATATAAAACTTTACCAGTAGTACTTTCTATTAATATAGCACTATATGCATTCGGAGTAATATTTGCATACTCTTCATCTTCTTTTGCAAAAATTCCTATAGGGAAAATATTCATAAAACTTAAAAAAATAAATAATTTTATAATAAATGTTTTCATATTCACCTCTAGTAATTTTTATGTAAAATTATACATTTTTAGACTATTTTTTTATATAAATAATAAAATAATAGTGTATAATTATAATTAAAGGAGAGATTTATGCGAAAAATATTTAAAATTTTAACTATATTTATAATAATTATTATACTAGGAGTTATACTATATACATATAAAAATGAAATAAGGGATTTATTTTATAAAGAATATGTAATTAATAATGAAAATAGTAAAGATGATGAAGATAATAATAATAATATAAAAGAAGAATATAAAGAATATAAAGAAACTAGTAATTTTAAATTAGAAAATTTAGATAGATACATAGTTTATAAAGAAAATAACAGTAATTTAGATTATGAAGATGTTGTAACGTATGTAAATATTGGACTTGATTATAAGTTTTATGATTATATTAATGAATCTGATACTAATTTAGGTAATTTAATTTTAGTAAATAAGTATTATAAATTAGATAGTACCTATGTTCCAAATAATTTAGAGGAAATCAGTAGTAGTTGTTTTATAAGCGGAAATACTTTAGTTAGAAAAATGACAAAGGAAGCAAAAGAAGCATTTGAAAAATTATGTAATGATTCTATAAAAAATGGTACTCCAGTATATGGTCAATCTGCTTATAGGCCTTATGAAATGCAAGAAAAGCTTTATAATAGCGCTGTATCATATGGTGGAGTAGATTATGCAGATAATGATACTGCTCGTCCAGGACACTCTGAACATCAAACAGGACTTGCAATAGATGTATCTAGTACTAAAAGTGGAAATATGTTATCATTTGAAAATACTTCATCTTATGAATGGATGATGGAGAATGTACATAAGTATGGTTTTATATTAAGATATACAAAAGATAAAGAAAATATTCATGGATATATAAATGAACCATGGCATTTTAGATATGTTGGGATAGATGTTGCAACTGATATACATGATAATTATAATGATTTAACTTATGAAGAATATTTTTATAAATTTATAGATAATAAAAATTAATAAGAAAAAACTGATAAAATTTAATAAACTAAATTTATCAGTTTTTTTATATATAAATTATTCAACAATGTATGGTGAATTTGGTTCTCCTGTACCTCCAGTAAATGTTGTGCCTAGTTTTAGTGAGATTACAGGTCTTACACCCGGTATATAAGATGCTGCAGAATCACTACTTGTTCCAAAATCTCCTTCAGTTTCAATAGTTGCTATCTGAGCATTACTATGGAAATAGCTAGGTGATAACAACCAATATTCTTGCCCAGTATAAAGATAATAATTTTGATTTTCTTCATCGCCTAGATTATACTGTCCATATGTTACTGCACCTGCTAAATTTGCTTCATCTGCAGTTAACAAACTTACTGGATATGTTAATTTATTATTACCATAACCACTTGTTCCACCACTATTTGTACTTAAACTAAATCTGTCATTTATATTTGAACATGTTAAACTTGGTGTCCCAAAATATATATTTTTATAACTTGTAAAAGATGAGGAACTGCCGTCAGAGTTATTGCTATAAAGTGGCCCTTCTGCAAGTGTTCTATCATTACAGAATATTGTATTTTCTAGGTAGCTTGTATAACTTGTTAAATTAGCACTATACCAACTATCTATATTTTGTTTTATTATGCTTTCATTTGTATTTGAAAACATTTTTTGTTTTACTTCTTCTAAGTCATCTCCATTTGTAAAAGTTAAATACTCTATATAATTATAAGCAGTATTTTGTTCATGATAATACACTATATAATATACACTAGTGCATGTTCCAGTACTATTTAAACAAGTATATTTATAATCATTTATTATATCTTCTTTTTCTGTCATAATGTTTTTTTGTACTGTATTTTTTATTGTATATGTTCCATTTGAATATTCCACTTCATTTCCAAATATATATTCTTTTGCTTTTTCTTTTGCTTTTTGATTTAAACTTTCATATGTTTCCCCATTTGACATTGTTATGTAATAGTAATATGAAGTACTTGGATCTACTACATATCTTATAGACGCGCAACTACTACTGTAATCTGAACACATATAATATCCTTCGTATGCACTAGAATTACTTTTATATGTTGAATATGTTATACTTGCATAATCTGTTATTGTATATGTTCCACTCTCGTATGTTACTGTTTTTCCTCCACCTAGTGTTGTAGAACTACTTAAATTTTGTGAACTTGCATATTTGCCTGCTAAAGAATACCAAAATGTATTTAATCGACTACTTGTATATCTTTCTCCATACATATAGCCTACATCTGCTGGAGAA
>CAYSEZ010000077.1:0-4511 GCA_964430375.1 uncultured Mycoplasma sp.
AAAAAATCTTAACAAAGTTTTGTTTTTCCTTGACATATATAAAAAAATTTAGTATACTTTTAACGGTACATTTTCTTATATATCCCGTTTATAAAGTCTGGGAAACTTTGTAAAAAGATAAAGAAAGAAAGGAAAGATAGAATATGAAAAATAGTTATATGCAAAAAAAAGAAACTGTTGAACGTAATTGGTATGTAATTGATGCTACTGACATTCCATTAGGACGTTTAGCAAGTAGAGTAGCTATTATGTTAAGAGGAAAACATAAAGCAACTTATACACCACATATTGATTGTGGAGATTATATTATTATTACAAATGCTAGTAAAGTAAAATTAACTGGTAACAAATTAGATAAAAAATTATATTATAATCACTCAGGTTATACTGGTGGATTAAGAGTTAGAACTGCTAAAACAATGCTTGAAAAATATCCAGTAGAAATGATTGAAAGAGCAGTTAAAGGAATGCTACCAAATGGAAGATTAGGTAGAACAATGTATAAAAAATTATTTGTATATGAAGGTGAGACTCATCCACATATGGCTCAAAAACCAGAAGTATACGAAATTAAATAATGGAGGATAATATGGCAAAAGATACATTTTATTATGGAACTGGAAAAAGAAAAACTAGTATTGCTAAAGTAAAACTTGTTTCTGGAAATGGTAAAATTACAGTAAATGGTAAAGATGTTTATGAATATTTTCCATTTGAAACATTAGTTATGGATTTATCACAAGGTTTAGTTCTTACTAATACTTTAGATAAATTTGATGTAGAAGCTACTGTAAAAGGCGGAGGATTTTCAGGTCAAGCTGGTGCAATTCGTTTAGGTATTGTAAAAGCATTACTTGAATATGATAAAGCATCAGATCCAGAAAGCCCAGAAAGTTTTAGAAAAATTTTGAAATCTAATGATTTAATAACTCGTGATTCAAGAGTTGTTGAACGTAAAAAACCAGGTCTTAAAAAAGCACGTCGTGCACCACAATTTAGTAAGAGATAAAATATACCCTATATTAATAGGGTTTTATTTTATAAATATGTAAAAAAATATAATATAAGAATAAAATTTAGAGGTGATAAATATGAAAAAATATATAAAATATATTAAAAATAATTGGAAAAGCACAATTATTGCACCATTATTTATGATGCTTGATGCAATAGGATCAATAATGCAACCATTACTTATTTCAAAAATAATAGATGTAGGTATAGCAAATGGGGATATAACATATATTATAAAAATGGGAATACTTATGATATTTTTCTCTCTTCTTGTTATGTTTTGTGGCTTTGGATGTATGTATTTTTCATCTAAGGCAGCATATGGTTTTGCTTATAACTTAAGAGAAGATATGATAAAGAAAATACAAGATTTTTCATTTAGCAATATTAATAAATTTAAAACATCTTCACTTATTACAAGACTTACTAATGATGTAACAATTATTTCTAATTTATTTCAAATGATGCTTAGAATAGTAGTACGCGCTCCATTTATGTTTATCGGAGGCATTATAATGGCTTTATTTATAAGCAAGAGATTAACGCTTCTTTTAGTAGTTTTAATACCAATACTTTCCCTTATAGTATTCTTCGTTTTAAAAAAGACTGCACCATTATTTAATAAAGTACAAGAATCTATTGATAAAGTAAATGCTTCAATTAGAGAATCTTTAAAAGGTATTAGAGTTATTAAATCATTTGTAAGAGAATCTTTTCATAAAGAAAAATTTGAAAAAGTTAACAATAACTTAAAAGAAGTATCTATTAATAGTTTTAATAAAATTATAGTAATGAGTCCAATTATATCATTAATTATGAATACTTCAGTTGCAATAATCCTATTTTTCGGAGCAAAAGAAGCAATCGGAGGCAATATAGAAGTCGGAGCTTTAACATCATTTATTAGTTATATTATGATGGTTTTATCTTCGCTTATTATGATGAGTATGGTATTTATGAATTTTGCTAGAGCAAAAGCTTCATCTGATAGAATTTTAGAAGTTCTAGAAGAAACACCTGATATAACTAGTGTTAATGGAATAAAAGAAAAAGTTAAGGTAGAAAAAATTACTTTTGATATTAATTCATTTACATTTAAAGAAGCATCTAGCCCCTCTCTTAAAAATATAAAATTTGAAGTTCATAAAGGAGATAGAGTAGCTATAATAGGTTCTACTGGATGTGGTAAAAGTACTTTAGTAAACTTAATACCTAGATTTTACGATGTAGAAGATGGAAAAATATTAATTAATGATATTAATATAAAAGATTTTGATTTAAAAAATCTTAGAGACTTAGTAGGTATGGTACTTCAAGAAAATAGATTATTTAAAGGTACTATAAGAGAAAATATATTATGGGGTAAAAAAGATGCAACAGAAGAAGAATTAAAACACGCTTTAGAAGTAGCCCAAATAAATGATTATGTTTTATCTCTTAATGATAAATATGATAGCATAGTAGAACAAAGAGGAACTAACTTTTCAGGAGGTCAAAAACAAAGATTATGTATTGCAAGAGCTCTAATTAAAAAACCTCAAATACTAATACTCGATGATAGTGTTAGTGCATTAGATGCCACTACTGAAGCTAATCTTACTAAAGCATTAAATAAAGAATTTAAAAAAATGATAGTATTTAATGTTACTCAAAGAATTAGTAGTTGTAAAAATGCAGATTATATATTAGTAATGGAAAATGGCACTATTACAGATATTGGAACTCATGAAGAATTATTAAAGAAAAGTAAAGTATATCAAGAAATAAGTAATTCACAAAAGGAGGTGTTACAAGATGCATAGTAAAAAAACTTTAGAAAAAAGTAAAGATCCTAAAAAAACTATAAAAAGAATATGGGGTTATTTAAAAAAATATAAAATAAAACTCTTATTAGTATTTATATTTATAATAATTAGTATTTTATTTAATACTATGTCATCACTTCTTTTAACACCAATTATAGATGATTATATAACTCCATTAATAAAAGAATATAATAGTATATATTTTACTGGTTTAATAAAAGAATTAATTCGTTTAATAAGTTATGCATTAATTTATTCACTATCTACATATATGCAGTATAGAACTATGGTAAATATTGCACAAAATGTAGTAAACGATATGAGAAGTGATTTATATAATAAATTAATATTATTACCTATTAAATATTTTGATTCCTCTAAAGATGGAGAATTAATGAGCAGAATAATTAATGATATAGATAATGTAAGTACATGTTTAAACAACAGTATTGATCAAATAATATCTGCAGGTTTTAATATAATAGTAACTTTAATAGTTATGTTTACTATAAATGTTAAACTTTCTTTAATATCTGTTATATCAGTACCAATATTATTTATAGTATCTATATTTATAATGAAAATAACTAATAAACATTTTGAAAAACAACAAGTAACACTTGGCAAGTTAAATGGTTTTATTGAAGAATATATATCAGGACAAAAAGTAATAAAAGCATTTAATAAAGAAGAAGATGTAATAAATAATTTTAAAATATACAATGAAAATTTAAGAAAAGATGGATTTAAAGCACAAGCATATGGTGCAGTAGTAATGCCTATTATGAGTTCAATTAATAATATATCTATAGCAATAATTGCTATTACATCTGGTATTATGGCAATAAAAGGTAAAATTAGTATAGGTAGTATAACATCATTTAATAAATTTTCTAGACAATTCACTAATCCAATTAACGAAATAGGTCAACAAGTAAGTGTAATAGAAGCAGGACTTGCTGGAGCAGAAAGAGTTTTTGAAATAATAGATGAAAAAATAGAATTTGAAGAATCTATTAACTTACCTAGTATAGAAAATGTACAGGGTAATATTACATTTAAAAATGTAAACTTTGGTTATGAAGATAAATTAATACTTAAAAATATTAATTTAGATGTAAAAAAAGGAGAAATGATTGCAATAGTAGGTCCTACTGGAGCAGGAAAGACTACTATTATAAATTTACTTACTAGGTTTTATGATGTTACTAGTGGAGAAATATTAATTGATGGAGTAAATATAAAAGATATAAATTATTATTCATTAAGAGAGAATTTAGGTATAGTACTTCAAGATACAGTATTATTTTCTGATAATGTATTAAATAATATTAGATATGGTAAATTAGATGCTAGCAAAGAAGACGTAATAGAGGCAAGTAAACTTGCTAATGCAGATGGTTTTATTAATAAATTAAAAGATAAATATGATACTATGTTAAATGAAGATATTACTGATATTTCAGTAGGACAAAGACAATTACTTAATATTTCTAGAGTTATATTAAATGATCCTAAAATATTAATATTAGATGAAGCAACAAGTAATGTAGATACTAGAACAGAACTTAAAATAAATGAAGCTATGAAAAAACTTTTAAAAGGTAGAACTTCATTTGTAATTGCACATAGATTATCCACTATTAGAGAGGCTGATAGAATAGTAGTTATAAATGATGGATCTATAGTAGA
>CAYSEZ010000078.1:0-4390 GCA_964430375.1 uncultured Mycoplasma sp.
GTTATAATCTTCCAATAGATAGTTCTAATTTCTTTATTAAAAAGGCTGAAATAATACTTAACGAAGCATTGAATAGATAAAATTATAAGTAATGGAGAAAAACATGGAAATATTAGATTTATATGATGATTTTGGAAATAAACTTAATGAAACTATTATAAGAGGAGAAAAAACTCCTAGAGGTAAAAATATTATGTTATCAGTTATTTTTATAAAAAATAGTGAAAATAAATACTTAATACAAAAAACTTCAAAAGAAAAAGGAAATTATTATTCTTCAACAGGAGGTCACGTTATACATAAAGAAAATGGATTGGATACAATTAAAAGAGAATTGGAAGAAGAATTAGGTATAACAGGTGTTGATGATGAGATAAAATATATAAATACATTTAAATATTCAACTAAAAATTGTATATTTAATGTATATTTATTAGAATTAAAAAAGTTAGATATATCAAAAATGAAACTTCAAAAAGAAGAAGTTGAGGATATAAAATTTTTAAGTATTAAAGAAATAGAAAATATAATAAAAGATGGTAATTTTCTAGAATCTCATGCTTATATATTTAAAAATTATATAATTTAAAAGGAGGACAAATATGGAAAAAGTAAATACTAAAGATTATTTAGGAAAGGAAGTATCTATCAAAATAGATAGACAACTTGGATCAAAACATCCCAAACACGGATTTATGTATATGTTAAATTATGGATTTATACCTAATACAATAAGTGGAGATGGTGAAGAACTTGATTGCTATTTATTAGGTGAGTTTGAACCTGTTAGTGAATCCAAAGGTAAAGTAATTGCAATAATTCACAGAACTAATGACGACGATGATAAATTAATTGTATCAAAAAATGGTAAAGAGTATTCTGATGCTGCTATTAGAGCTTTAACTGAGTTCCAAGAACAATATTTTGAAAGTATAATTATAAGATAATTATGTGAGGTTATTATGGCATTAAAAAGAGGTATAGTTAGATTAGATGAATATAATTTAAATTGGAAAAAAGAATATGAACTAGAAGAAAAATTATTGAAAAAAGTATTAGGAAACAAAATTATTGAGATTCATCATATCGGTAGCACTTCTATCGAAGGATTAAAAGCAAAACCCATTATTGATATTTTAATTGTTATAAATGATTTAGATGAAATAGAAGAAATAGAAAAAATATTAAAACCATATGGCTATAATAATAAAGGAAAACAAGGCATTTTAGATAGATATTTCTTTACAAAAGGATCAGAAGAAGCAAGAACTCATTATATACATATTACTACTTTAAATAGTAAAACTTATTATAATCAAGTCTATTTTAAAAAATATTTAATTGAACACCCTTTATATATAAAAGAATACTGTAATTTAAAAGAAAAACTAGCTTTAAAATATAAAAATGAAAGACCTAAATATACTTTAGGTAAAAATGAATTTATAACTAATGTTGTTAAACTTGCAAAAGAAGAATATGATAAGTAATTAAGTTTAATATTTAAGGAGGAAAAGTATATGAAAGAAATGTGGGATTTATATGATAGAAATCGTAAAATATTAGATAAAAAAGTAGAAAGAGGTACAAAATTAAGTGATGATGAATATCATTTAGTAACAAATGCTTGGATTAGAAATACAAAAGGAGAGTTTTTAATTAGTCAAAGATCAAAAGAAAAAAAACATCCATTAATGTGGGAATGTACCGGAGGTTCAGTACTTATGGGTGAAAATACTTATGATGCTGCAATTCGTGAAGTAAAAGAAGAACTTGGAATTGATATAAGTAAAGCACCTTATTCATTTGTAGGATCCACAACAAGATATTTTGAAAATTGTCCAGATATTTTAGATGTTTATATTTTTAAGTTAGATATAAAATTAGAAAACATAATTATTCAAAAAGAAGAAGTAAATGATGTTAAGTGGATGACTAAAGAAGAAATATTAGAAATATATAATCAAGGTAACTTTGAAACCACTAAATTTCTTTTTGAAGTTTTAAATTTTGATAGAAAGTTAAATGATTCTAAATATGAGTAGATATATTATTTGTAAGAACGATATATCAATTGTAATATAAAACTTTAATTAGAAACAAAACAATTATTGGAGGCAAAGTATGAAAAAAAATATTTATGCATCAACACATGGAAGTATTAGAATGAAAGAAAGAATAGGTAATATAATGAACAATAAAACTTATTTGAGATATGTTGTTCGAAATGGTAAAACAAAAAAAGATTTTAAAGGAGAATTCTTTTACTATATTCTTCAAAAAGAATCTAAAAGAGATAAAAAAATAAAGATATATAAAAACTTTGTATATATATTTAATAAAAGTAGTCATGGATTAATAACCACATATCCTGTACCAGAAGAGTTTTTACCAACCAAACAATACGAGTACACCAAAGAAGAAATAGAAATATTAAAAAAAATCTCTTCATATGGAAAGAAAACTGTAGATATTAAGACAAATAATTTAAATTTATCGGGTATAGTATACTTTTTAGAAAATAAACCAAGAGAAAATCTAGAAGTACTATTAAAAGATAACTCAATATATAAATTAAAACTACAAGATATTTGTGATATAGAGTTATCATCCAATAATTATGAGATTCAAGAAAGCAAGAAATAATTGTTTAAAGTAAAAAAAGATTAGTAAAATTACCAATCTAATTTTAAATTATCTTTTATTATATTAAACCTATTTATCACAGAAGGAACTATTTCATTATTAGTAATTTTATTATAAAAATCTTCCTTTGTTATAAAAGATATATCATCTATTTCTTCACTTTGTAATAATGTATCTTTAATATTTATACGTTTTTCTGTTTTATAAACATCAACAAATTGTTTTTTATATAAAATAGTACCTATTAGAGAAAAATCTTCTTCTTTAATATTAATACCTATTTCCTCCTTTATTTCCCTTATTATTGTATCAATTGTAGATTCACCTTTTATAGAGCATCCTCCTGGTACTTCCCACATTAAAGGATGAGATTTATTTTTACTTCTTTTTGTCATTAATATTTTATTATCATTTATTATCCATAATTCTGTACCTATATTATATTCATTATCATTTAATAAATCACCACGTTTTTTCTCATAACCTAATAATATTCTGTTTTTATTATATACATCAAAATATTCCATAAAATTAATATCCTTTCAGTAATATTTTATTAAAAAGTAATCCTAAAGTCTATATAATAATATTATTTACAAAAACTATTCTAAATACTTTTTTATAAAATATAATAATATGAGGTGTTATATGTTTATAAAAAAGAATAATGAAAGAATTATGATAGTTTTATTTATTTTAATAGTATGTTTTATCTTTGTATTTTTAAGGATCTTTTATGTACAAACATTTTCCTATTCTAAATTAAGTTCTTTATCAGATGATTTATGGAGTAGAGAGTTACCTATAACTGCTGAAAGAGGTAAAATATTAGATAGAAATGGTATTGTTCTAGCAGATAATATCACTAGTACTAGTTTAGTTATTATACCTAATCAAATTGAAAACAAAGAAGAAGTAGCACAAGTTTTATCAGATATACTAGGTACTACTTATGAAGATATGTATGAACATATAACTAAAAATACATCTATCGAAAGGATACATCCAGAAGGTAGAAGATTAGATTATTCTGTCGCAGATGAAATAAATAGTTATAATTTTAAAGGAGTATACCTAGTAAAAGAAGGAGAAAGATATTACCCATATGGTAATTTATTATCACACGTATTAGGTTATGTAGGTATAGATAATCAAGGATTAAGTGGCGTTGAACTTTTATATGATGAATACTTAAAAGGAGAAGATGGTTCTATTAAATATTATAGTGATGCAAAGGGTAATAAACTAGAACTAAATGAACTTTATATAGATAGTACCCCTGGTAATGATATTATGCTTACTATTGATTATAATATACAAACTTCTGTAGAAAGAGAACTAGATAATATAGTTACAATGTTTAACCCAGATAATGCACTTGCTATTGCAATGGATCCTAATACCGGAGAAGTACTTGCTATGGCATCACGCCCTAATTTTGATCCTAATAATTATAGTGATTATTCTATGGAGATAATAAGTCGTAATCTTCCTATATGGATGAGTTATGAGCCAGGTTCTACTTTCAAAATAATTACAACCGCGGCCGCAGTAGAAGAAGCAGTAGTAAATTTAGAAAAAGATACTTTTTATGATAGTGGTTCTGTCACAGTAAGTGGTTCTAAATTAAGATGTTGGAAAAGTGGGGGACATGGGGCTCAAACTTATTTACAAGTTTTTGAAAATTCGTGTAACCTTGGTGTCAATACAAGAACACATTTGAGTTTAATATAAATCCTTTAAA
>CAYSEZ010000079.1:0-4318 GCA_964430375.1 uncultured Mycoplasma sp.
AAAAAAAAAAAAAAAAAAAAAAAAAAAAAAAAAAAAAAAAAAAAAAAAAAAACAAGCTTTTTCATGAAAAAATTTTATATCTTGTTTTCTATGTAAAATTAATTTATTCTTAAAGATAATACTTTATATTTACTTTTTACTTCTTTTATATTATTAAATAATAAATATAATTTATCATTTAATATATCTTGTTTATAATTATCATCTTCCTCTAATAAATTATTATTATAATAATTTAATATTTCATTTACAGTTTCTTCTTCTAGTAATGTAATACAAGAAGATATTAATGATAATATTAATTCTATTTCTAATTTATATATTTCATTATCTAAATCATTATCACTATAAGTACTATAATATTCTAAATGTTTTTTTATTATAGAACTTATAAATTCTTCTTTTACTTTTTCATATTTTTCTATAGATATACCATTAAAATTAGATATAATACTTGAAGACAAATATTCATTATCAGATGTTATATCAAAAGAAGAATTTATATATAATAATACATTTTTTGAATTAATTAATACTTCTTTTATATCTATATTATCTTCATTAGTACTTCTAAAATCTATATCCTCTATAAATATTTTATATAAATCCTTTAAAATATAATTTTTTATATGATAATTCTTATTCATTTCCATAAAAGAATCATCATATGTATTATTAAATAAAGATAAATTATAATTAGTATTAAATCCATTTGAAGTCTTATTAATTATATAATCACGTATCATATTAATAGTTTTTTTCATAATTAATGATATATCATCATCATATATTAAATCATCTATAAGAGATGGTTCTAAAAATGGATATATATTATCTAAATATTCATATATTTCTTTATATTTTCTTATATTTAAATTACTTAATATATATAATATATTATTTTCTATATTAACTATTTCATCTTTATATTTATCAAAATCTTTATATAAACTTAATAATTGTACATTTAACTTTAATATTTCAAGTACTACTTCTTTTTCTTCAATTGTTAACATATTACCCCCATAATATAATTAATTTAATTTATTTTTTATAATTAAAGATAATTTAGACATATCACATCTATTCTTAACTATTGGAGTTACTTCTTTCATTATTAAACCAAATAATTTTTTATCATTACCTACTTTAGATATAACTTCATTAATAATATTATCTAATTCTTCATCAGTTAACTTTTTAGGCATATATTTATCTAATATTTCTATTTCTTTTTTATAAGAATTTACTAAATCCATTCTATTAGCTTTTTCAAATTCCACTACTGAAGCATTTAACATTTTTATTTGTTTATTTATTACATCTAAATATAAATCATTATTCTCTTCTTTTTTATTATTAATTATTTCTAATTTTACTTTTTCTTTTACAGTTCTTAATACAGTAAGTGTATCTTTATCCTTATTTTTCATTGAAATAATAATATCTTTTTCTATATTCTCTTTTAAATTCATAAAATCACCCTTACTTTCTCTTAATTGGTTTTAATATATCAGGATCTCCACCAAGCATCATAATTGAATAACTACAAGAAATTAATAAACCAACTGGTATTAAACTATTATTTACTTTTTCTTTTCTTATATTTTCTTCTTGTTCATTAATATTAATAAATTTATATGATGCTTTAACATCTGTTAATGATTTACATTTTCTATATAAATTAATTATATCAACATATGTTTCTGGATTATCTAATATTTCTAATTCTGTCATTATTACACCTTCTTTATATATTTCTTTCTTTATATTTTTGTGCCACTAAAAGGAATACTTTATCTATTAATTCATTATTAGTTACACTTTTTACATATTTCTTATTATTTTTTATATATTCTTCTAATACTGTAACATCATTTGTACCATCAATTGCAATTACATATAAATAATAATTTTCATTAAAATTTACCCTTTCTATTACTAAAAAATCCCTTCCATCTAATACTATAACATCACTTTCCATTACTTCCTCCCAAAGATAATTCTTGTAATATAAATATATCAAATATTAATAATTTTGTAAACAATTTTACTCGTTAAATAATTCATTAAATACATAATTACATATCTTTTCATGACCTATTTCATTAGGATGAAGACCATCATATAAATCATCTATATCTAATACATTTTTCATATTTATAAAATTTATTTTATTATTTATACAAATTAACTCTAATTCATTATTTATTTTATTAATACTTTCTATATCATATTCAGTTCTAATATCTAAATTAACATCAATTAATCCCAAAAAATAAATATTATTTGTATATTTTTTTGAAATTAAAATTATATTTAAAACATTATTTATAAAAGTCTCTAAATATTCTTTATTATTTTTTAATTTAAGTGCATCTTTTATACCAAAAGAAAATATTATATTAAATGTATCTTGATCATTTATCCTATTTCTAATCTCTAATTCAAATCTTTTAACTATTTCATTAGAACTTTCCCCAGGAATACTTAAATTAAAATAAAATTCTTTTAACATATCTTTATTTTTAAGTCTTAATCTATTAAACCAACCAAAATACTTATTATCTCCTAAACCATAAGCAATACTATCTCCGATTAAAATATTAACTATATCTTTTTTCATAATCATTCTCCCTATTTTTAATTATAACTAAAATTTATTTTATTTCAACTACTAATATGTATAAATTTATTAATATACTACATAATATAAATGGTGATTATATGGATTTAGATATAAGAAGACACGTTATTGATAATTTAAAAGATGATAAAGATAATATATCAGATATAATTGAAGAATCTGTTACTATTAATGATGAAATGGTTTTACCAGGTTTAGGAGTTATACTAGAATTATTTTGGAATAAATTATCAAAGGAAGAAAAAAATAATATAATTAATATCATAAAAGATAATTTAAAATAATAAAAAGAGCTAAATTTAACTCTTTTTATTTTCTAATTTTTTTAACACTTTTATTACTATAATAAAGATCTTTTATACATTCTAATATATTAAAACTTTCTCTATTAAGTAATGCATTTTTATACAATCTAGCATCTAAATTAGTTAATACATCTAATAATTCTATTCCGTTAGTTTCTTTCATTTTAACCATAACAAAATCATCATTATTAATAAAACTAACATCTGTTATTAATGCACCATTTTCTATTTGAATTAAATATGTTTCAATAACTGGTTCACTAGTAACATGTCTTAATTTTAAAACTTCTTCTCCTGCAGTTAATGTATATTCTTCATCTTTAAAATTAACTTTAATTTCAGTACCAATTTGGTTACTATTTTCATCACATATAGGAACATATGTTGCATTAAAATCATTACTTTCAACATAACAACGCTTCATTTGCCATTTTTGTAAAACAGGCATTTTATCTTCAATAATTTCATTTACTTCATTAATTTGTTTAGATGCTCTTTTTCTAAATTCATCTGTATAAAACTCTAACATTTTTATTCCTCCTTTAACTATTAATTATATGTTAATACATATAAAAAATTTGTCCCTTTATTATAAACTTATTTTCTAAAATTGTCAACTATAATCAAAAACATCATATATTTTACTAGGTGATTTAATGTTTATATGGTTAGTTAATTTATTAAAAAGTTTATTATTTTTTAAAACTTCATACTCTAATAATGTATTTCCAGAACCATTATCAAATGAAGAAGAAGAAAAATATATTGATTTAATGTTAAATAAAAAAGATAAAAATGCAAGAAATATACTAATTGAACATAATCTTAGATTAGTTGCACATATTATTAAAAAATTTGAAACTAATTCTAAAGATAATGATGATTTAATTAGTATAGGTACAATTGGTTTAATTAAAGGAATAGATAGTTATACTAAAAAACATAATACTAAAATAACTACTTATTGTGCTAGATGTATTGAAAATGAAATATTAATGCATTTCAGGAGTAATAAAAAAAATAATTTAAATATATCTCTTGATGATCCAATTGGTTATGATAAAGAAGGAAATGATATTACAATTTTAGATTTATTAAAAACTCCAATACCTGATTACACAGAAGATATAACTACTAAAGATAATATAGTTTTATTAAAAAAATATATGAGTTTATTAACAGATAGAGAAAAAGAAATAATTAAAAGAAGATATGGAATAAGTAATTATGATGAACAAACTCAAAAAGAAATAGCAAAAGACTTAAATATATCTAGAAGTTATGTATCCAGAATAGAAAAACGTGCAATTACAAAGATGTTAAGAGAGTTTATTAAAAATGATAATGAAAGTATAAATAAAAAGTA
>CAYSEZ010000080.1:0-4312 GCA_964430375.1 uncultured Mycoplasma sp.
TCTTCATTATTCATAAGTTATTTCAATATTTTTTTAATCATTTTCTTTATTTCTGTTGGAATATAATATGAATAATGATCTCCATTTTCATAAACAAATACCATAAGGTCTTCTATATCTTGTTGATATGCAGACATGAAAAGTGAGTTTTCATTTTTTGTTAGTCTTTCAAAATACATTCTAGTAAATATATCATCTTTTGACATATCTAAGCAAAATTCAAAGCTATCTAGAATATACTCTTTTAATTCATTTATATCTTTTACATCAAATTCTTCAAGTTTTTCATTAAGTACTTTTTTGTTTAAAGCTTTTAATGATGATAATAAGTCGGTTTTATCTTTTTTAATTAAGTATTTTTCGTATTTCATATTTTTTCTCCTTCTATTTAATAGAAATTATATATTAACTTTGCTATTTTTTAAATATAGTCTTAACTATTTCTATAATAATTAAATACTTTTTTATATTCTTTTTTAGGGTCATTTAGTATTTATTATTATATTTTACCTTTAATATGTTATCTTTTTTAGATAAGTTATAAATTTCTATACATCTAGAAAAGTCAGTAGTTTTTTTATAGTTATGTTTTTTTATAAATTCTTGTAATCCTTTATGTGATCCTTCCATCATGCAATGTATTCCTGTAGCAAATGATATATCATCATAAGTTATTATTCTATTATAAAAGTATATGTTAGTATTTTTGTTATAACTAGAACTTAATGAGATATCTATAATTTTGAATTTCTTTTTAGTAAATACATCTTCAAAATATACATAGCCATTTTCTTTATCAGCACTTATTACTTTAAATAAACCTACATATGAGTTATTCATACTTTTTAACATTTTTATTTTTTCTTCATTTTTAAATTTGTTTTTTTGTAAGTATATTTCTGTTAGTGATGTAAGTTTTGGATGGTTTTTATATACTGTTAGTTCTATTAGTATTGTTTTATCATCTATATTGCTTCCATCTAATTTGAAATCTTCTGTTAAATCATCTTTAATTAAGTTAAAGTTATCTTCGATGTTATAACTTCCTTTATTTATATAGTCATCCATACTATCTAGAATTTCGCTATGTAATTTTCTTAGTTTATTATATTTTTTTATATGTGGTTTTCTATTTAAGTTAAGTCTATTTAGATTTACTAATAAGTTTATCATTTCTTCTTCTTTGTTATTTTCTAATATAGCTTTTGTTACTTCTTCTTCTGGTGCGTTTGCAAATATCATTTTTATAATTTCATGCATTTTAATTCCTACTTTCTTTGGTTATATATTCTATCTAAATAATTATTTATTTTTTCTATATCAAAATCATCGTAGTTATATCCCCATTCATTTTCTTTATTGTTTATTAAATCTTCTAGGAAAAATTCACCACCTGAGTCATCCTCGATGCCTTTACCTATTCCATCAATTAATTCTATGTTTTTAGGGTGATGTCCTGATAATACTTTATTTACAGTTATTTTGAAAACCCAGTTATCTCCAAAGTCATATATTAATTCTAGTTTATCTTTTTCTTGTAATACTAATTTATTAAGTCTTAAACTATTCATTTTTATTTCATTTGAAGCACTTCTTTCCATATAATCACATAAATAATACTTGTTTTTATATTTTAAAGCGTATAAGTGATCTAAATTTCCATTCATACTAGTAATAATTGCAGTACATAAGTCATCTATTTTTAAGTTGTCATTTACAATAAATGTTCTTTTTATTAGTTTTTCATATCCTTTTAGTGTTACTTTTATTTTATAGTTACATACCATATTTTCTTACCTCTTTTTCATATTTATTTTTAGTTTTTTACTATCTACCAAAAATAATCATCATCATCGTCTTCAAAACAACTATAGTTATATTCATCTACATGATCTAATATGTCTTCCATTCTTTGTTTTAATAGGTTAAAAATATATTCATAGGCTTGTTTTTCAACGTAATTATTTTCTACCATATATTGATAAAATTTTTTAAGACTAGATGCTTGTTCTTTAAGAGAATTTCTTGTGGACCAAGAACATTTTTCAATAAACCATCCATCTAAAAAGTCAATTACATCATTAATGCCATCTTTTGCTTCGACTAATTCATAGTAAACTAGATAGTCATTAATGAATAAATCGGTATTATCTATGTGTTTATCAATAGTTTTAGGTGATAGTTTTTTTTGTTTTAGCCACTTTTTAAATTCTTTTAAGTAGTTTTTATTTATTTTTGTGAGTTCATTTATTTTTGCTTCATGATCTTTCATTTTAATTCCTACTTTCTTTATTATTAGTTCTTATTAATACTTTATTAAATGTTAGTGATAATAGGGAAATAGATGATACTACATAATTTATTTTAAAATATAGGTTATCTATTTCAAAGATATCGTTAGTTGTTACTTGTTTATATTTTGATGATATTAATATAATATAAGCATATAGCATTATAAGTACTATGTTTTCTACAACATTATTATTTAGTTTTTCATCTTTTATTAGGAAATAATATATTATAACAATACTATGTAATAAGTATGTTGTTATGAATAAGAAACCTAAATAACCTATTTCTATTATGTTTGGGTATAGGGTTATACAAGCTAGGGTTGAAAAAATAAATAATATGTTTGAGATTATATATAAAATACTTCCTTTTTTCATGTTACTCCTTTTTTGATAATTCTTTTCTTAGTTCTTCTTCTTGGGTAAATAAGTCTTTAAATCTTGTTCTTAGTTCTTGGGTTCCTTTTTTTATTACGTCTTCGTATATTGCTTTTGAGTTTAGGACTGCTTTTTCTATGTGTTCTATGGTTACGATGTCTTTGTTATCGAATAAGGCTTCTGAGAAAGCTTGTCCTAACATAGCAAGTGCTACATCTGGGTATCTTCCTGCAGTTTCATAAACTCTATTGTATTCTGTATTTATGTTAACAATAAATTCCATTATTTGTTCTTTTATGAAGTTTGAGTATGCTAGGCGTGCTCCTGTTTGTTTTTCTATTTTTTTTACTGTTCCTAACATTATTTTTACTGTTTGTTCTTTTGTTGGTTCTGCGATATCTATTCTTTGGAATCTTCTTGTAAATGCTTTATCTCTTAATACGTATTTTTCATATTCAAATGTTGTTGTAGCACCTACTACTTTTATGTCTCCACGTCCTAAACCTGTTTTTAACATATTAGCAAGGTCTAGTGAACTATCTGTATTTGTATTTATTAAAGTATGTATTTCATCTATAAAAAGAATATATTTTTCTTTTGTTTTTAGTTCTTCGACTAGAGACTGGATTCTTGTATCTCCAGAGATAGTTTCTCCAAGTAGGGCCTGGGTATCTATTTTTATTATTGTGTATCCTTTTAATGCATCTGGTACATTGTTTTGCTGTATTTGATAAGCTAGCCCTTCGACTATAGCGGTTTTTCCTATACCTGGTAATCCTGTTAAAATAGCGGATTTATCTGGAGTTAGTAAGACTAATATTAGTTTTTTTATTTCTTCATCTCTTTCTATTGCGGGGTTTGTTACATATTCTTTACTTGTGAAGTTATCACCATATCTATCTATAATGCTTATTTGTTCATTCATTTTTATCACCTTTTCTATTTATATTATATAGATTTTTTTTGTTTTATACAATATTTGTTTGTATTTTTTATTAATTTATTATATAATTAATGTATAGTAAAAGGGGAATGATTTAGATGTATTTATTTTTTACTTTGTTTGGGTTTTTGTTTGTTTTTTTGTTTTCAGTTGGTATATATTTTATTTATGAGGTTTTTTCTATAAATAAGGTTACTAATTTTTTAAATCCTACTTTGGATACAACTTGGAATAAGATTAATATTACTGTTATACCTATACTTATTTGGGGTTATATAGAACTTCCTATTCTTGGTAGTAATAATTATTTTCTTAGTGCTTTAATTCTTAATTCTTGTGTTAGTTCATCTGTTATGTATGTTATTAGGTATGGTAATTTAATATTTAATGATAGTTCTAATAAGTTTGTTGATATTATGTCTATATTTGTTGGTACTATATTAGGACAGATAATTTCTTATATTGTTCTTTTAATAGGACTTGGATCTCATAATGGAATATGGATATCTATTATAGGTATATTACTTTATACTGGTTTTATATTTATGCTTAAGGTGTATCCACCAAAATCAGAGTTTTTTAGGGGTAATAAAAGATAGATTAAAAAAACTGATAGTTTGTGTATCAGTTTTTTAGTATGAAGTATTTCTTTGTTTATTGAACTATAAATAATTAGAATTCTTTGTTATATTTGATTTTT
>CAYSEZ010000081.1:0-4221 GCA_964430375.1 uncultured Mycoplasma sp.
CCGAACTTTTATAGTTCGGTTTTTGTTTTATAGAGTGAGTGTGTTTAGATAAATATAAATTAGTATTTAATGTTTATTTAATAATAAAATAATAATATGAAAGTGGGTGATTTGCATGAGAATTCTAATTATTGAAGATGAGCCATCTTTAGTCGAAGTAATTGAAGATAGATTAAAAAAAGAAAAATATCTTATAGACACTTCATATGATGGAGAAGAAGGACTATCTTTAGCGCTTTTAGGTATATATGATTTAATTATTCTAGATGTTATGCTTCCAAACCTAAATGGTTTTGATATATTAAAAAGAATTAGAAATAACAAATTGGACACAAAAGTAATTCTCCTTACTGCAAAATCCTTATTAGAAGATAAATTAACAGGTTTTGAAAATGGTGCAAACGACTACCTAACCAAGCCATTTCATATCGAAGAATTAATAGCTAGAGTAAATGTTCAGCTAAAAAACACAGATAAAAACCTTTATAAAGACATTCTAGAATATGAAGATATAACTTTAAATGTAAAACAAGCTAAATTAAAATGTAAAACTACTAATGAAGAAATAAATGTAGTATGCAAAGAACTTCTTATACTTGAATATCTCATGCAAAACCCAAACCAAATATTAAGTAAAGAACAAATATATGATAAAATATGGGGTATTGATAATGAAATAGAATCTAATAACTTAGAAGCATATTTTTCATTTATAAGAAAAAAACTAAAAGTAATTGAATCTAAAGTAACTATAAAAGCTGTAAGAGGTTTAGGTTATAAATTAGAGGTAAATAATGAAGAAGTTAAAGAGTAAAGTATTTATAGTATTGTTTTCTATTCTTACATCTTTTCTTATTATTATATTATCTATTTTTAATTATCAATATTATCAAAATGAAAAATCTAATGTTAAAAAAAGATTATTATATTTAGATATACAAAAAGTAAAAACTGGAGAATCAAAAATATTTTTAGATTTTGATGGTTTTATTATTACATATGATAATGATAATCAAATAACTAGAGTAATATCTTTTAATAATGATAAAATAAATGATAAAGTAACAAAGTATGCTAGTACAGTAATAAATAAAAGTAATAAAAAAGAATATATAGGTAATTTATATATAAATAAATACTCTTATATATTTAAAAATAATAATACTTTAATAATGATTAGTAATGATAATGTTAAAAGTAATTTAGGAATGTATTTAAAAAGTTCTATATCTATATTTCTAATTATAGAAATAATATTATTATATTTAACAAAAGTTTTAACAGATTATATAACTAAGCCTGCGAGTGATGCTTTTAATAAACAAAAGTGTTTTATAATGGATGCATCTCATGAATTAAAAACTCCTCTTACAGTAATACTTGCTAATGCAGAAGCACTAGAAAATGATAGAAATAATGATAAATGGTTAAATAATATTAAGAATGAATCAGAAAGAATGAATAAATTAGTAAATGATTTACTTACTCTTGCTAAAACAGAAAATGATTTAAATGAATTAGTATTAGTTAATTCTAATTTATCTAAAATAGTAGAAAAATCACTTCTTACATTTGAAAGTTTAATGTTTGAGAAAAATATAAAATTTGAAGAACATATAGAAAAAGATATATATTTAAAAATAGATGAAGAAAAAATAAAATCTCTTATTTCTATACTTATAGATAATGCTATTAAACATAGTGATAAAGATGGACATATTATAGTTAACTTATATAAAAATAAAAGTTCTATATCTTTAGAAGTTATTAATAAAGGGAAACCTATCTTAAAAGAAGATGAAGAAAAGATATTTGAAAGATTTTTTAGAGAAGATAAATCAAGAAATAGAAATGAAAATAGATATGGTTTAGGACTTGCAATAGCTAAAAATATTGTTACAACACACAACGGAGATATAAAAGCAAGTTCTAAAGATGGATATACAACTTTTAAAGTAAATTTTAAGTTATAATTTGATACTTATTTACTTATAATTTTTTAAAGAATAATTTTAATATTTACAATGTTTGTTTTTTGTATTAAAATATAAGTAAAAAAGAGGAGATTTTATATGGAGATAAAGGGTATTAATAAATTAAAGAAAAATAATTATAAATCAATCAAAATAGCAGAAGATAAAATTACTGTTTCTGGTAATAATGAGTTAACAATTTCAGATGTTTCTGTATTTGATAATGTAAAGAATTTATCAAATGAAGAGATAACTAATTTAGTGTGTTTTTATTATTCTAAATATCATGATATCAATTATATAAATGAGAATTTAAATTATAGAAATAATTCACTTGGAGAAGTTAGAAGTTTAGATGATACTAAGTTGACATATAGAAGACCTTTATATAAAGAAAGTGCAAATATACTTTTTAATAATTATGTTTTTAATAGAAAAGAATTTGTTTTAAATAATGATGTTCCTAATATTAGTGTATATTTATTAAAAAAAGAATCTAGTTACAGAAGAATTAATAATTGTATTAATTTTACATTAAATATAAATGATGAAGGTAAACTTTCTGATTTTGAAATGGAGTTTTTTAATTGGTTATTGAGTGTAATTTTTGTAGATGAAAAAGTTAGTATTAGTTATCAAGATAATACTTTATGGAAAAATTTAAATATAGAAAGTGAACAACATAAAATTAATTTTTGTACTTTATTCTTACATGATGATAGAATAAAAACTGTATTAGAAGAGTTTATAAATGAGCATAATAAAGAAATAAATAGAAAAGTATTGCAGTTAAAAATGGAGGAATTTTAATGGAAAAGATGACAATGGAAAAAATGGTTAATTATTGTAAAAATTATGGTTTTATATTTCAAGGAAGTGAAATATATGGAGGACTTGCTAATACTTGGGATTATGGTCCACTTGGTTCTAGACTTAAAAATAATATAAAAGATGCATGGAGAAAACGTTTTATTCAAGAAAGGGAAGGAGCTTATGAAGTAGATGCTGATATATTAATGCATCCTAGAGTATGGGAAGCTTCTGGTCATGTTTCAGGTTTTTCTGATCCTTTAATAGATTGTAAAGAATGTAAAATGAGAGTTCGCGCAGATAATTTAGTAAATGATTTTACTAATTCATCACTTGGAGATTCATTAAATGAAGAAGAATTAATTAAATATATAAGAGATAATAGTGTACCTTGTCCTAAATGTGGTAAAAGTAACTTTACTGATGTAAGACAATTTAATTTAATGTTTGAAACATATCGTGGTGTAACAAATGATTCAAAAAGTAAAATATATTTAAGACCAGAAAATGCTCAAGGAGAATATGTAAACTTCTTAAACGTACAAAGAAGCATGAGAGCAAAACTTCCATTTTCAATTGGACAAATAGGTAAAGCATTTAGAAATGAAATAACACCTGGAAACTTTACTTTTAGAACTATTGAATTTGAGCAAATGGAATATCAAACTTTTTGCAGGGAAGGAAAAGATGAAGAACTATATAATTATTTTAAAGAGTATGGTAAAAAGTTTTATATGGATTTAGGGTTACCAGAAGAAAAATTAAGATTTCATGATCATGAAAAACTTGCACACTATGCAAAAGAAGCATGTGATATAGAATATTTATTTCCATTTGGATGGGGAGAAATAAATGGTACTCATAATAGAACTAATTATGATTTATCTCGTCATCAAGAATATAGTGGTAAAAGTATGGAATATTTAGATCCAGAGACAAATGAAAAATATATTCCATATATAATAGAATCAACTTATGGACTTGATAGAACATTTTTAGCTATTTTATTTAATTCATATGAAGAAGAAATGCTAGAAAATGGAACTCGTGATGTATTACATTTAAAACCTTTTTTGGCTCCTTATAAAGCATGTGTTTTACCTCTTGTTAAAAAAGAACATAGTGAGAAAGCAAAAGAAATATATAACAAATTATCTAAAAGTTTTATGACTACTTATGATGAATCAGGTAATATAGGTAAACGTTATAGAAGAAGTGATGCAATAGGTACACCATATTCTATTACAGTAGATAATGATACATTAAATAATAATACTGTAACTATAAGAGATAGAGATACTATGGAACAAGTTGTTATTAATGTAGATGATTTAGAAAACTATATTTTAGAAAGAATAAAATTTTAATTATTCTTTTTTTTTATGACAAATTATTCATATATTTAATTTTATACTAAATATGGTGATAAAAATGAAAG
>CAYSEZ010000082.1:0-2357 GCA_964430375.1 uncultured Mycoplasma sp.
AATAAATATGTTACTTTTCTTCCAACTCTCTAACTTTATTAATAACAAATTCCTTTGTTTCATCATAACTTTTTTCTAACGATATAGATAGTTCATCATATAATAACTTTTCAGCAATATTAAAATAATTACTATCTTTTTCTCTTTCTTTCAACTTATTATTTCTTCTTTCTTCATTTCTAATATAAGTTGTTTTAATTATTTTAATTAAAGAATAATGAGATCTATCATTTAATAACTCTTTATAAACATTATCTAAACATTTATCATCTACATCAATTGTATCTATTAAAGGAATTTCATTTATTAACTTTAAAGCATTCTCCCTAGTTATTACCTTCCTAAGAAAATTATTTTTATCACTTATAGGTAACTTAATAGATAAAGACTTATCATTAATAGGTTCTAATACATAAAAGTCCTCTCCCTTATAATAATTTTCTAATATATCTTTTATAATACAAACTTCATTCTTATATATTATATATTCATTAACATTAAACATAATATTACCCCCTTAAAACATATAATTAATTTAAGTATACTTATATTTTAATATAAATTTAAAATTTATGTAAGTTTTTTTTAATTTTTATAATTAAATTATCTTTATTTACATAACACTTTATATCTTATATACTATCATTCTTATCCAAAAAATCTTTTAATTCATTAGCAACTTTATTAGGCAATATTTCTTCTAATTCCTCTATAGAAGCTTCTTTAATCTTCTTTACAGATGAAAACTTTTTTAATAATTCTTTTCTTCTTTTTGGACCTATTCCTTCACAGTTATCTAAAACACTTTCTAAAGCGCCTTTACTCTTAATATTTCTATGATAACTAATTGCATATCTATGTACTTCATCTTGCATTTTAGTTAAGTATAAGAACAAATCTTTATCTTTTGATATATCTATTTCTTCTAGAGAATCATTAATTATAGAATTAGTTTTATGTTTATTATCTTTTTTTAAGCCTATTACTTTAATATCTAGTTTTAAACTATCTATTATATCTTTAGAGACCTTTACTTGAAGTTCTCCACCATCTACAATTATTAAATCAGGTTTTTTTAAGTTTTCTATTAATACTCTATAATATCTACGATATATAACTTCTTTCATTGCATCTAAATCATTAGTTTTATCTATAGATATTTTATATTTACGATATTCTTCTTTTTTAGGTAAAAAGTTTTCAAATACTACCATACCACCAACATAGTATGTACCAAATAAATGTGAGTTATCAAATAATTCTATTCTCTCTAGTTTTTCCATATTAAGTATTTCTTTTAATCTATTAATAGATTCTATTCTTATATTATCACTACGTTCTATTATTTCTATTTTTTCTTTTAAACTAATTTCAGCATTTAAATTAGACATATTAAGTATTTTCTTTATATCCCCTTTTTGAGGAGTTATTACTTTTATATCTAAATATTTACTTAATAAATCATTATCTATAAGATCATTAATAACTATTTCTTTAGGTTTATTATGTTTTTCATAAAAATCTATTATAAATCTCATATAAATATCATCTTTATCTACATAATCACTAATTATTTTATTTATTTTACCTATTACTACTCCCTCTCTTACAAATAAAGTATTAATAGATAAATAATTTTTTTCTTCATAAATACCAAATACATCAAAATTATATTTAATATTAGATACTATTATTTGTTTACTTATAGTTTTTTCTATATCTAATAAATTATTTTTAAGTTCTAAAGCCTTTTCATAATTTAAATCTAAACTTGCTTTCTCCATTTCTTCTTTTAATTTATTAGTTATTATTTTATAATCACCATTTAATACTTTTTCTATTTCTTTTACCATTTCATTTAATTTATCTTTATCTATATTATTAGAACAATATCCTAAACATTCATTAATATGATAATATAAACATAAACTTTTACCCATAGTATTACATTTTCTAAGTGGATAAATTCTATTAATTAGATTAACTGTATTTCTAGCACTACTCACATTAGGAAAAGGCCCAAATAATTTACCTTTTACTTTTTTTCTTGATTTAAAACGCTCTATTTTTAAAACAGGACATTTATCATTAGTTAGTAATATATATGGATATGTTTTATCATCTTTTAATAAAATATTATATTTAGGATCATATTTTTTTATTAAATTAATTTCAAGTATTAAAGACTCTGTTTCACTACTAGTTATTATATATTCAAAATCAGTAATATTATCTACTAAAGCTTTAGTTTTTCCAGTATGTATTTTATTAAAATATGAGTTAACTCTTCTTTTTAAGTTTTTTGCTTTACCTACATATATAATAATATTATCTTTATCTTTCATTAAATAACAACC
>CAYSEZ010000082.1:2457-4192 GCA_964430375.1 uncultured Mycoplasma sp.
TAATATAACATAAAAATAAAAAATAGTGTATAATAAAATTGGTGATTTTATGTATTCTATTGAAAATAATGTAAGTGATTACATAGTAATTAAAAAATCTAAATTCATTTGTTATCTATATAAAGTAGAAAGTGAAGAATCTATTAAAGATACATTAGATAAAATAAAAGAAAAATACTCTGATAGCACTCATATATGCTATGCATATATTTTAGGTAATAAAATTAAATATAGTGATGATAAAGAACCAAATAAAACAGCAGGTTTTCAAATATTAAATATCTTAAAAAATAATAATTTAACTAATACACTAGGTATAGTAATAAGATATTTTGGAGGCATAAAACTAGGAATTGGTCCTCTATCTAAAGCATATAAAGATATAACAAAACTTACTTTAGATAAAACTAATATAATAGAATATAAAGAATATATTTATCTAAATATTGTATCAACTTATGATAATATAAAAAAATTAGATTATTTACTAAAGGACATAGAAATAATATCTAAAGATTTTAATGATAATATTATATATAAAATTAAAATAGAAAAAGAAAAAGAAAAAGACATAAAAAAAGTATTAAGTGACTTTGAAATCATTTAATACTTTTTATTCATATCTTCTTTTTTTAAATACTAAAACTGAACCTAATACTACCATAACAGGTATTAAATATAATGTATTAAAACCAGTATCAGGGTTTACTTCATCATCAGTAGTTATAATACTAGTTGAAGCATCTTTATAAATACCAAATGAATAAGTAACAGAACTAGTTTCATTATCAGTTACTTGAACCCATTTTAAATAAGTAGAACCAGCAGTATAAGAATTTAAAGGTACACTACTCCATGCTGTTTCATCGATATTAGAATTTAAAACTAATTCACTATATAATAAAGTCTTATTTTCATCTGTTGGATTATCTTTATAATTATTATATGCACCAATTAATGAATTATAAGTATCAGAATCAGCAATTTGAACATCATAATACTTTAAAGTTACATTAGAAGTTGTAACTAAATCAAAAGAATCAGTATTAGAATTATATTTAACTACTTGTCCATCAAAATCTATCTCATCTTTTGCAAGAATAGTAGTAGCGTTAACATTACATAAAGAAACAAAAGCTAAAATAGAAATTAAAAAATATTTAACAATTTTTTTCATATATATCACTCCTCTATAATAGTATGATAATATATTTAAAAATTTATGTAAATATTTTTAAATCATTTTACACAAATTTACTGTAAACTAGTTGACAAAAATTATATTAATTTCTAAATAATATTACCCTATTTATAATATATTTTACTAACCAAATGCAACATCTAAAATCATCATAAGAGTAAAACCAAACAAACTAAATAAAGCCATTAACCCCTTATCTTTATTAGTTTGACTTTCCGGTATTAATTCTTCAATTACAACATATATCATAGCACCACCTGCAAAAGCAAGTAAAAATGGTAATATTTTTTCTATTTTAATAACTAAAAGTGCTCCAAGTACTCCAGATATAGGTTCTACTATACCACTTAAAGTTCCATATAAAAATGATTTTTTTCTAGAAAAACCTTCTCTTCTTAAAGGAAGGGAAACAGCAGTTCCTTCTGGAAAATTTTGAAGTCCTATTCCAAATGCAAGAGTACAGGCTCCAAGAAGCGTACCAGTACTAGAACCATTATATAAAGAACCAAAACCTACTCCAACCGCTAAACCCTC
>CAYSEZ010000083.1:0-4190 GCA_964430375.1 uncultured Mycoplasma sp.
TCCAAAACACTAGCAATCTTATAAAAAATATGTTAATATAATAGAGAAATTGCAGTAATAAGAACATAGTAATAAGATAGTAATTTATTAGAGAAAAAGTGGCTGGTGAAAACTTTAAAGGATATCTTATGAATTCACTCTTTAGCAATCACGGGTAACTTCGTTAAAAGTTTAGAGTAAAAAATAAGGTGGTACCACGATAAAAATCGTCCTTTGTGGTGCCTTTTATTATGGAGGAATAATGAAAAAAATTATATTTGATTTAGATAATACATTAATATTTTGGGAAGAAGAGTTTATAAAGCCTCTTAAGTATACACTTTCTTTATATAACATTATAGATGAAGAATTAATTAATAAAATAAATTATTATTTAGATAACTATGAAAAAGATATTAACTATTTATCAAAAGAAATATTAATTAAATATATTAATTCTAACTGTAATACTAATTTAGATATTAAATTTTTAGATTTATTATTAAAAAACCAAGAAGAATGTGCTGGAAAAGTAAGTGATGAATTAATAGATACTTTAGAATACTTATCTAATAAATATGAATTATATGTACTAACTAATTGGTTTACTAGTTGTCAAATAGGTAGACTAAAAAAAGCAGGTATATATAAATATTTTAAAGAAGTACAAGGCGGAGAAGGTTACTTAAAACCTCATAAAGAAGCTTTCTTAAAAATATTAAAAGAAGAAGAGTTTAAAGATTCTATTATGATCGGTGATAACCTAGAAGTAGATATAAAAGGAGCATTAAATATAGGTATTAGGGCTATTCTATATAATTATAAAAATAAAGATATAAAAGAAGATAACTATAAAGTAATAAATAAATTAACTGATTTAAAGGAGATGTTATAATGGAAAAAATAAAAAATGAAATGTTACAAAAATTAGAAAATGTTAAAAACTTAAATGAATTAAATGATTTAAGAGTACTATATTTAGGTAAAAAAGGTATTATTACTGACTTATCTAGTAAAATGAAAGATATAGAAAATGATAAGAAAAAAGAATATGGCAAACAAATTAATGAATTAAAAACAAGTTTTTTAGAAAAATATGAAAATTTAAAAACAACATTTGAAGAATTAGAATTAAATAAAAGATTAGAAAATGAAAGTATAGATATATCTTTATCTAGTACTTTAATTAAAACTGGAGCACCAAACATCCTAGAAAAATTATCTACTTCAATTGAAGAACTATTTATAAGTATGGGTTATGATGTAGTAGATGGTCCTGAAATAGAAGAAGATAAATATAACTTTGAATTACTTAATATACCAAAAGGACACCCTGCAAGAGATGCTCAAGACACATTCTATATTGAAGATGAAAAAATACTTTTAAGGAGTCAAACATCACCAGTACAAGTAAGAGAAATGTTAAAAAAAGAAGGAAATGAACCTGTTAGAATGATTTGTCCTGGTAAAACATATCGTAGAGATGATGATGATGCAACTCATTCACATCAATTTATGCAAGTTGAAGGTCTTCTTGTAGATAAAGATATTAGTTTATCTGACTTAAAAGGTACTATTGATATAGTATGTAAGAAATTATTTGGAAGTGATATAGTAACTCGTTTTAGACCTAGTTATTATCAATTTACAGAACCTTCTGTTGAAGTAGATATATCTTGCTTTAACTGTAAAGGTAAGGGATGTAATATATGTAAAAATACTGGTTGGATAACAGTTGCTGGAGCGGGTATGGTACATCCAAATGTATTAAAAAATTGTAACTATGATCCAAATATTTGGTCTGGATTTGCTTTTGGATTTGGATTAGAACGTTTAGCAATGCTAAAATACGGAATTAAAGATATAAGAACTTTCTACAACACTGATTTAAGAGAAATACAAAACTTTGACAGGAGGGATAACTAATGATAAGTACAAACTTTTTAAATGATTATATTAAAATAGATGATTTAGATTTAAAAGAACTTGCTGATAAAATAACAAAACAAGGAGTAAACATAGAAAAAATAATTACTAACTCTATGGATAACATAGTAATAGGTAAAGTTATTTCTTGCACTCTTCATCCAGATAGTGATCATTTACATGTATGTAAAGTTGATATTGGAGATGAAATACTTGATATAGTATGCGGTGCTCCAAATGTAAGAGAAAACCTAAAAGTAGTTGTAGCACTTCCCGGAGCAATTTTACCAGGTAACTTTGAAATTAAAAAAAGTAAAATAAGAGGAGTAGAATCAAATGGTATGCTTTGTGCACTATATGAATTAGGTTTAGAAGAAAAAACAGATGAAGCTTATAATAAAGGTATTTATGAAGTAGAAGATGCCGCTCCACTTGGAGTAAATGCAATTAAATACCTAGGATATGATGATACAGTATATGAACTAGATATCCATAAACATCGTAATAATGACTGCTACTACCATATAGGTTTTGCTTATGAAGTATCTTCTATTATAAATAGAAAAGTTACTTTACCAGAAATTAATGTAAAAACAAATAATGAAGATATAAATGATTTATTAACAATAAATGTTAATACAGAAAAATGTCCTTATTATACTTCGAGAATAGTAAAAAATATTAAAATAAAAGAAAGTCCAGACTTTATTAAAAAAAGATTAGAAAGTATTGGAATGCGTTCTATTAATAATGTAGTAGATATCTCAAACTATGTAATGCTTGAATTTGGTCAACCACTTCATTTCTTTGATAAAGAAAAACTAGGTAATAAAATAATAGTTAGAAATGCAAAAGATTCTGAAGAAATAACTACTTTAGATGGTGTTACTAGAATACTTACTAATAAAGATATAGTAATAACAAATGATAAAGAAATTGTCGCTCTCGCAGGTGTTATGGGCGGAGATAATACTAAAGTAGATGAAAATACTAAAGATATAGTAATAGAAAGTGCAATATTTGATGCAGTATCTATTAGAAATACATCAGAAAGATTAAACTTAAAAAGTGAAGCAAGTATAAGATATGGAAAAGGATTAAACTATGAATATACTACTATGGCACTAGATAGAGCATGTGACTTATTAATAAAATATGCAGATGCTACTGTAGTTAATAATACTATTATTTATGACAAAGTAGATAAAACAAAAAAAGAAGTAGAATTTAAAACAACTGATATAAATAAATTATTAGGTATTACATTAACAGATGATATAGTAAAAGAAAACTTAAATAGATTAGACTTTCCATATACATATAAAGACAATAACTTTATAGTTACAATCCCTAACAGAAGATTAGATATAGATCCAAATATTAATGATATCGCCGAAGAAATAGGTAGATTATATGGGTACCATAATTTAAAAGAAACACTTCCTATTGTACCTATTAAAAAAGGAGAATATAGTAAAGAGGTATTACTAAAAAGAACTGTTTCTAAAAGATTACAATCTCTAGGACTAAATGAATGTAAAACTTATACATTAACATCTCTAGAAGATTCAAAACTATTTAATTATGATAATACTACTAATATAGTTTTACCTAATCCAATGAGTAATGATAAAAAAGTAGTAAGAACATCAATTATTCCATCTTTACTTAATGTATATAATTATAATAAAAAAAGAAATGTAAAAGATATATTAATCTATGAAATAAGTAAAACATATGATATTAACTATAATGAAAATATGAAAGTATCTATCTTAATAAAAGGTAATTATATTAATAATAATTGGAATAATAGTAATATAGAATGTGATTTTTACTTACTAAAAGGTATTATAGAAAACTTATTAGACTTTCTAGGTTATAAAAATAGATATCACTTCATAAAAGAAAAAATAAATGATTTACATCCTGGTATAAGTGCTAAAATATTACTTGATAGAGAAGAAATAGGTATTATAGGTAAGGTACATCCTAATATAAATAAAGATGATATATATGTATGTGAATTATCACTTACAAAATTAGATAAACCTATAAAAAACATAAAATATAAAGAAGTATCTATATATCCAAGTATAACTAAAGATGTAGCATTTATAATAGATAAAGATATAACTTCTAACTTACTAGAAGAAGAAATAAAAAAAGCTGGAGGAAGACTTCTTACTAATATTAATGTATTTGATGTTTATACTGGAGATAAAATAGATAGTAATAAAAAATCTATCGCATATTCACTAACATTTAATAGTGATGATAGAACA
>CAYSEZ010000084.1:0-4130 GCA_964430375.1 uncultured Mycoplasma sp.
TTCATATGTTTCTACATTTACTGTATATTCATATGTTCCTCCATTTATTGATATGGAAGTAGAATTAATAGATGGTTCATTCCATATTCTTAGTCTATATGTTATTTCTTGTGTTTCTTTTTCTTCAGTTAAAAACTCAAAATTATTAGATGTTATTAGATAACTATTATCATAATTAGAGTATGTAGTTAAATCACTTACTAAAGTAGGTTCTAATACTTCTTCTTCAAGATCATTATCTACTTTAGTTAAATAAATATATAAATTATCTTTAGATAAAGTATTAGTTTTTTCAGTTAGATAAATATTATAATATAAATCATATATTGTACTACTAGCACTAGATACTTTAAATTCATCTGAAAAAAACGCAAGATATTTTGCGATTGTTTTGGATTAATATTATACTTTAATTATATTTTTTAATTTTTTAATAACTTTTTTTTCTATTCTAGAAATATATGACTGACTAATTTTTAATTTATCTGCGACATCTTTTTGAGTCATTTCTTCATAACCATTTAATCCATATCTTAAATTCATAATTTCTCTATCTCTTTTATCTAATTTAGATAATTCTTCTTTTAATAGTTTTTTATCTATTTCATCTTCAAGTGGTTTTGTTACTATATCACTATCTGTACCTAATATATCTTCTAGATGAAGTTCATTACCTTCACTATCAAAACTTAGTGATTCTTCAAAAGATATATCTACTTTTGTTTTTTTATTTTTTCTTAAATACATTAGTATTTCATTATCTATACATCTAGAACAATAAGTAGCTAGTTTAATGTTTTTACCTCTTTTAAAAGTATTAATACCTTTTATTAGGCCAATAGAACCAATACTTACTAAGTCTTCTAAATCTACATTAGTATTTTCATATCTTTTAGCTAGAAATACTACAAGTCTTAAATTATGTTCAATTAGTTTATCTTTAGCAAAACTATCTCCATTTTCTTTTTTTATAAGATATTCTTCTTCCTCTTCTTTCGATAGGGGTGGTGGTAATATATCAGTTGCACCAACAAAATATACTCCTTTTTTAAATAAGTTTTTAAACCATAATAATAATTTTTTCATTTTTTAGCCTCCATATTTATTATATATTTTTAAATATATAAAATTTGTCATTTGTTATCTTCTAAAAAATTATATTTTAATTAATATTATTTATGAATAAAAATAAAAATTACTCTAATAAATTTATATTTAATATTATATCTACTCCCTCTAGTAAAAATTTATCATTTGATATTCCAATTAAAACATTATATTTAAAGCCTATATTACTTATATATATTTTATCTACTTTTATGCATTTCATAATACTATTACCATTTATTGTATTATATGGTACATATATAAAATTATCTATATTAGTTAATATATCTTTATTTATAATACATATTGGTTTATTAGAATATATACTACTTAGTTTATTACCTGTATCTAGATATCCGTTTAGTTTTAATATTTTATTATTTATATATAAGTCTACTTTATAATATAAGTTTATTTCTTTTTTATATTTTTTTAATGTTTTTGCATAAATTATCATTATTATAATACTTATAAGTAATAAAATAATACTATTTACTTTTTTACCATTAGTAAAAAATAACATACCTATATGTTCATAACCTATTTCTATATTTATTAAGTATAAAGAGCCTCCGAGTAAAATACTAAGTATTAATAAATATATATAATTAGTTACAGTATATTTTATATCTTTATATTTAAATGTAATAATAATCATAAGTAAACCTGTTAAAAGTTTTAATATAAAGTAAAGATAAGAAGATATTTCTAAAAACATAATAAAAGTACTTATTCCTCCATATATAGAACCTATTATTATTCTTTTTAGTTTTATATTTCTTTTTAATATTATAGATATAGTAAGTAATAATATAAAATCAAATAAAAAATTAATAAAAAAAACATAATCTAAATATATTTTCATTTATACCACCTAGATAAGTATAAATAAAATATATTAAAAATTATGTCTATTAAGTGTTTTATTTTATAGATTTAACTATTTCTTTAAATTCAACTCCTCTATCTTCACATTTTTTATATTGATCCCACGATGCAGATGCTGGAGATAGTAAAATTATATCATTAGAAGTAGACTCTTCATATCCTTTTAAAACTGCATCTTTTAAATGTTCATATTTATAACATAATATATTATTATCTATTGCAAATTTTTCTACTATATCTCTTGTTTCTCCGATAGCAAGTATTAATTTTACATTAGTTAAATAATCTTTTAAATCATTAAAGTTTTGATTCCTGTTGTAACCTCCAAGTATTAAGATAATAGGTTTATTAAAAGAAGATAATGCTATTTTAGTACATTCTATATTAGTAGCTTCTGTATCATTATAAAATATTCTACCATTTACTTCTTTTACAAATTCTAGGCGATGTTCTACTCCTTTAAAATCTTTTATTACTTTAATAATAGTATCATTATCTATATTAAGTTTTTTACATACCATTATACTAGCCATAATATTTTCATAATTATGATTTCCTTTTAAGAATATGTCATCTAGTGAGATAATTTTTTCATTTTTATAATATATATAATTATTTTCTATATATGAATCTTTATTAAAATATTCTATATTACTTTTACAAGATTTAATAATTTCTTTTACTTCTTTATTATTATAATTAGTTATTAAAGTATCATTATTTTCTTGATTTATAAATATTTTACTTTTCACATATTTATAATGATCATAAGTTTTCATAAATTCTAAATGAGCAGGACTTATATTAGTTAAAACTGCGATATCAGGTTTATAATTAATTAAGTTTTCTAGTTGCTGACAAGATGTTTCTACTACTAGGATGTCATTATCTTTTACAATACTTACAAAACTACATAATGGATAACCTATATTACCACATAAATAAGTATTATATTTTTCTTTTAATATATTATATATTAACGTAGTAGTGGTAGTTTTACCATTTGTACCAGTTATACCTATAATTGTAACGTTTTTTTCACGTATTAAGTTATAAGCTACTTCCATTTCATTAATAACAGGAATATTTAGTTCTTTTGCTTTTAATACATATTTATGGTCTATTGCTATACCTGGATTTTTAATTAAATATGAGTATGAATCATTTAATAAATCATCAGGATGAGATCCTAATACTACTTTTATACCCATATTTTTTAATTCATTAATTATATTTATATCTTGATTTTCATTTATATCATTTAAAGTAATATCACAATTTAATTTAGATAATACTCTGCATACTTCTAGACCACTTTTAGCTAGTCCTAAAACTAATATTTTTTTATTATTATACATAAATTCTCCTTTATAATTAAATTTTATTATTTAATTTACAATATTTCATTACCTGCCGGAGTATCCCAAGAAAATTCTTTTGCTAAATTTTTTCCTTTATATTTTTTAAATTCTTCTTCTAAAGATATTTTCTTTGTTTTTGAAATACTTATAATTACTTTATCTTTTATAGTTTTATTATTTAATTTTTTCATAAAATCATTCCTCTCACGAAACAATCGGCTTAAATTCGGCTTAAATTCGGCTTAAATTCGGCTTAAATTCTGTTTTGCTTAGTTCTTCATAATATTTTTTAGTTAATATATAATCAACATTTCTTATTTGCTTATCATCTAATCTTTGTAAAAACTCCTTTTCTATCCATTTTTTAATCCAATTATTTGCCGTATCGATGTTAATTTTAAAATGATTAGCAATATCTTTTGCTTTTATTTTATTGTTAGCAATTATATAATTTGCTACCCATCTTTCTCTTTTGTCTAAAGTATCAATAATATTCATTTCTTCTTTACTATTTTTATAAATTTCTTTCACTCTTTCACCAACAACTTCAAAAGTATTTGCCATTGTTCCAATAAAATATTCTAACCACTCAGTAATATCAGCATCTTTTCTACCAAAATAGAAGTTGTGATGTAATCCCATTTGTAAAGAATTATAATAATCATTAATGTTTTTATCATAAAATTCTTCAACTACATAAAAACCTTTTAAATCATAACCATATGCTTTTAATATATATGTAGCTAAAAGTCTTGACAAACGACCATTTCCATC
>CAYSEZ010000085.1:0-4110 GCA_964430375.1 uncultured Mycoplasma sp.
AATATATTATAAGTTATTGACAATTGAATAGTTATTCAACTATAATTATAGTGGTGATGGTATGAAAAAGAGTAATTATATATGTGATTGTAATATAATACATGTTGATAAAGTAAATAATTGTTTAAATAATATGCTAGAAGAATCTATTTTTTTAAAATTATCTTATTTATATAAATTAATTGGAGATAATACAAGATGTAAAATACTTTTTGCATTATCTACTAATGAAATGTGTGTATGTGATTTAGCTAATGTTTTAAATATGACTAAGTCTAGTATTTCACATCAATTATCTTTATTAAGAAAAAATAATATAGTTAAAAGTAAAAAAATGGGTAAAGAAGTATATTATTCTTTAAATGATGATCATATAGAGAAATTATTTAAACTTGGTTTAGAACATATAATGGAGGAAAAATGAAAAAAGAATTAATTAAAATAATTATATCTAGTTTATTATTTATAGTATCGTTTTTTATAAGTAATATTTATATTAAAAATATTTTAGTTGTTATTAGTTATCTTATTATTGGATTAAATATTATAATTAAAGCATTTAAAAATATATTTAAGGGAGAGTTTTTAGATGAAAACTTTTTAATGACTGTTGCTACAATTGGAGCATTTATTATAAATGAATCAAGTGAAGCGGTATCTGTTATGTTATTTTATAGTATTGGTGAATTATTTTGTGATTATGGATTAGATAGATCTAAAAAAGATATATTAAATTTAATGGATTTAAAAAGTGATACTGTAAATATCTTTGAAAATAATATTACTAAAGTAGTAAATGTAAAAGATGTAAAGAAGGGAGATATAATTCTTGTTAAAAAAGGAGAAAGAGTAGGACTAGATGGGATTGTAATCAAAGGAGAAAGTTTTATTGATACATCTAGTTTAACTGGAGAGTCTGTTCCAATTAAAGTAAAAAAAGGTGATAAAGTACTTAGTTCTTCATTAAATATGAATAATATATTAAAAATTAAGGTTACTAATATATATGAAGAAAGTACTATTAGTAAAGTTTTAAAATTAGTAGAATCTTCTGAAAATTTAAAATCAAAAGAAGAAAAGTTTATTACTAAGTTTGCAAAAATATATACTCCAATTATAATTATTATATCTATTTTATTTACTGTAATACCTGTTTTATTATTTAATAAACCATTTAATACTTATTTTTATAAAAGTTTATCTTTCTTGGTAATATCTTGTCCATGTGCTTTAGTAATATCTATTCCTCTAACTTTTTTTAGTTTTATTGGAGAATCTTCTAGAATAGGAGTATTAATAAAGGGTACTAACATAATAGAGACTTTATCTAAAATAAATATGATTGCAAGTGATAAAACTGGTACTTTAACTTATGGAGAGTTTAATATTCAAAATATAAATAATATAAATATAAGTAAAGAAGATTTAATTAAATATATAAGTTATGCAGAATATTATTCTAATCATCCAATTGCACTTTCTATAAAGAAATATTATGGTAAAAGAATAGATGAAACTAAAATAAAAGATGTAATTGAATTAGATGGGTTAGGTATTATATCTCATGTATTTGATAAAGAAGTAATTATAGGTAATGAAAAGTTGATGGAAAAGTATGATGTTTTTCCTAGTGAAAAGAATTCTATTTATATTGTGATAGATAGAGAATATAAAGGTTCAATTACAATAGATGATAAAGTAAGAGAAGAATCAATTAATTTTATAAAAAATATGAAAAATAATAATATAGATATAGTAATTTTATCTGGTGATAGAAAAGAAAAAGTAGAAAAGATAGCTAAAACTTTGAATATTGATAATTTTTATTATGAGTTGTTACCTATGGATAAAGTAAATATCTTAAATAAGTTAAAAGAAGATTATACAGTAGGTTTTATCGGAGATGGTATAAATGATGCTCCTGCTCTTAAAATAAGTGATATAGGTATATCTATGGGGTTTTCAGGAAGTGATATAGCAATTTCTTCTAGTGATATAGTTATATTAAATGATAAAATAGATTGTATAAGTACTATAGTTAAATTATCTAAAAAGACAATGAAAATAGTAAAAGAAAATATAATTATTTCTATATTAATTAAAATTATAGTTTTAATTTTGTGCATGTTAGGAATATGTAATATGTGGCAAGCAGTTTTTGCAGATGTAGGAGTATCATTAATAGCAATTTTAAATTCTTTTAGAGTATTAAAAACAAATAAATAGTTTATGTATTTAATTTTTAGATATACTATATAATATGAAGAAATATATATATTTAGTTCTTATATTATTTATAAGTTCATTAAACTTTAATTTGATATTAAAGCCTCTTGATTTAGTTACCGGAGGTACTAATGGTATATCTATTATATTAAGTAATTTATTTGATATTAAACCATCTAGTTTTATATTAATTATAGATGTATTAATGCTTATTATTAGTTTCATATTTTTAGGAAAAAAATCTTCTTTAGGTTCTTTATTATCTACTTTTGTATATCCTTTATTTGTTAGATTAACTAGTTTTAATATAAATATAAGTTTACCAATTATATTACTTATTCTTATATCAGGAATTATATCTGGTTTAACTTGTGCGTATATATATAAATTAGGATTTACAAGTGGTGGAATTAATATAATATCTTTAGTATTAAATAAAAAATATAATACTAATATTGCAATGTCTAATTTTATAATTAATTTTATCATTATTTTACTTGGTGGTATTAAGTTTGGTATAATTAAGTTAGTTTATTCTATTTTAATAGTGTTAATCAATAGTTTAATTATAAATAAAGTGTTAATTAAATAGTGTAATATAAACTTATTATAGAAATTAAAAGATGTAATGGAGGTATTATGAAAGTATTAAGTATAATAGAACCATTTGCTACTTTAATAAAAGAAAATATGAAATTAATTGAAACAAGAAGTTTTAAAACATCATATCGTGGTGAATTGTATATTCATGCAAGTAGGACAAAGATAGCTAAACATGATAGAGAGGATAAAGAGTTAATGGATTTGGTAGGAGATAAACAATTAAGCTATGGTTATATAATTTGTAAATGTAATCTTGTTGATTGTATTTATATGACAAAAGAATATGTAGAGGATATGAAAAAGAATAATTATCAAGAATATATTTGTGGTGAATATAAAGAGGGAAGATATGCTTGGGTTTTAGAGGATGTTAAGCCTTTAGATGATCCAATAGAAGTAAAAGGACAATTGGGTATTTGGAATTATTATAATGAAAAAGAAAATTAGTAAATAAGAGGTGCCAAATGAAAATTAAAATAAAAGAAATATTTAAATATAGTAAATTATCTTTAGTAATGTGTATAGTTACTTTATTAATAGGTATTTGGATTTATAGTTCAACTTCTATTGGAATTGGTATTATAGGAAGAATAATGAATTTTTTAGTTAGTTTTATTCCATGTTTTATGTTTTTAATAATTATTATACTGTCTTATCATTTTAAAGAAAGATATAAAAAGTTTAAAAAAATATCTATTATCTTAAGTTTATCATTAGTATTTTATTATTTTGTAGCATTATTTGTTTGTGTGTTGGTATCTGCTACAGAGCCGGTAACTGATTATAAATATTATAATTATTATGTTACTGGTGAAAGTCTTAAAGAAGTTTTTCCAGCAAGGATACCTTCTAATGCTAAAAATATTGAATTTTATTATGCACCAGGAATTTTACAAGGTGGAACAAATTATTCTTTATATTATATTGATGATAGTGTAACAAAAGAAAATTTTGAAAAGGAATATAAAAATAAAGCAATATGGATTGGTAAAAAGGAAGAATATACTGAAAAAGAAGGATTGCTTTCTGGAGCGTTTGCGTATACACCTGCATATTATAATAATGAAAATGATTATATTATATATTTGATTGAGGGAAATTGTGATGATTCTGGATATTGTAATCATGGAGATTTTTTATTAGTTGCTTTTAACGAAAAAACAAATGAAGTTGTATTTAGTTCTGCACAATGGTAATTTTGAAAAAATGTGAGATGATGTTAGTATAAATATATAGACATAAAATTTTTGAATGGAGCGGTATAATAAACAATTAAAGAAG
>CAYSEZ010000086.1:0-4105 GCA_964430375.1 uncultured Mycoplasma sp.
TCAGGTATATTGTGAAGAGTTATAGAAAAAATAAGAAGTAAACATCTTTTAAAATTACTTTTTTTATTAGAATATTTTTCTTTTTTATTTAATATTTTATTACATACTCTATCTCCAATAAAAAGAATTAAACCTCCAAAAATAAATCCTAATCCTACAGTTAACCAAGGTATAATATTAAGAGACTCTGCTCTTTCAAGCGCAGGATTTAAAAGTGACCAAAAAGACGCTGCAATCATAACCCCCGCTGCAAAACCAAGCATTCCATCCATTAAATTTCTACTTACTTTTTTAAAGAAAAAAACAAATGTTGCTCCAAGAGCAGTAACTAAAAATGTAAACATAGTAGCTATTAAACTTTGAAATACCGGAGATAAATTAACAAAATAATTAATCATAAAATCACCACTATATATTATGTATCTATTTATATTTGAAGTGGGCTTTTATATTAATATTATAAAATCATATTAGTAATTTTGGGAGTAACAAAAAATAAAACCCTTATAAAATAAGGGATTAAATAACATAATTGGTGATCCGTATGGGGTTTGAACCCATGAATATTGCCTTGAGAGGGCAACGTGTTAAACCACTTCACCAACGGACCAGATAACTTATGAAAATACATAAGTTATTTTAACATATTTTTTAATAATTTTCTATAAAAGAATTAATTCTTTCTACTAATTTTTCTTTTCCTAATAACTTCATAATATCATATAAATCAGGAGTCATAGTTTTAGTAGTTACTACTACTCTAATAATCATACTAATATCTACAATACTTCCTTTATAATTATCAGGATTTTCTTTATACTCTTTCATATTAGAACAGTATTCAAATTTTTCACATAACTCTTTCATTTTATTAAACCAAGTATCTTTATCATCATTTTCATCATAATAATCATTTATATAAGTTTTAATTATATTTTTAATTTCTTCTTTATTATCTATTGGAAATTCATAATTTTTAGTTCTGTTTTCATATAATTCGTCATACATATACCAAACACCGTCTTTTATTTCACTATATGAAGCATAATCTTTACGAGGTTTTTTTTGCTCTCTTTCAATATTTAATATATTCATAGAATATTCTTTGTTTTCATTTAATATATTATAAAACTCATTATCAAATTCTTTAGTATATTCTAATAAATTATTATATACTTCTTCTTTAGTTAAAGTACTAATATAATTTTTAGATAAATTAATTAATTTACTATAATCAAATAAAGGACTAGCACCTATTTTTTTAAAACTAAATGGAAAATCAGTAAGAGGTTTATCTTTATTATTTTCTCTCCAAGCTTCAAAATTAGAGTTTGCTATAGTTAGTAAATATTCTTGCATCGCAGGAATAGGAAAGCCTTTTTCATAAAAACATTTTACTGCAAAGTCTAAATCTTTTCTTTTACTTATTTTTCTTTTTACTCCTTCTTTATCTATAATCATCATAAGTCCTAAATGAGCATATTTTGGAGCTTTAAATCCAAATAATTTAAATAATTCTAAATGTACAGGTACTGATGGGAACCAGTCTTCTCCTCTTAAAACGTGTGTAGTACGCATCAAATGATCATCTACTAAATGTGCAAAGTGGTATGGTGGTATTCCATCACTTTTAATTAAAACTATGTCTTGATCATTTTCTGGGAATGTAACATCTCCTTTTACTAAATCATGAACAGTTATCTTTTTATTAAAATCTCCTTGTGACTTTAACCTAATAGTAAATGGTACTCCATCTTTAATTTTTTTTGCTCTTTCTTCATTAGATAAATTTCTACATCTAGCATATTTACCATAATAACCTATACGCTCTTTACTATTTTTTTGTATCTCCCTAATATCTTCAATTTCTTCTGGAGTACAAAAACAAGGATATGCTAAATCATTTTCAATCATATATTTAGCAAAAGTATGATATATTTCTATTCTTTTACTTTGAATATAAGGCCCGTAATTACCTGCTTCTTCTGTTTCACTTATTACTCCTTCATTATAATCTAATCCTAATGCTTTCATCGCAGAAATAATATTATTAATTCCACCTTCTATTTCTCTTTTTTGATCAGTGTCTTCAATCCTAAGATAAAATGCTCCGCCAGTTTGTTTTGGTACAAAATTTTCAATAAAACACGCTAGCATATTACCCATGTGAACAAAGCCAGTTGGACTTGGCGCATATCTTGATACAACAGCACCATCTTTTAAATTTCTTTCTGGATACATTTTCTCATAATCTTCGATTGTTTTTGTAACATCAGGATAAATTAAATCTGCTAATTCTTTATTTGTCATAACAACACCTCTATTTTATTAAATATTTATTTTTATATGGTTGCCCCAGTTAGATTCGAACTAACGATCATGCGGTCAGAGCGCATTGCCTTACCACTTGGCTATGGGGCAATAAAGCATATTTATTATATCATTTATGCTTTATAATGTAAATTGTTTTCTCTAACTTAAAAGTTCAATAATAATCCCAGATATTACTCCAATAAAATATATAAATAAAAGTACTCTAAAACTATCTTTTTTATCCTTATTTGATTTAAACAATACAAGAATTGCTACACCAGAACCAGTAAGAAGACCCGATATTAATGAAGCAAAACTTATTACTTCACTTAAATATAACTCAGTAAGTAACAAACTAGCACCACAATTTGGAATAAGCCCTACCAAACTAGATATAAATGGAGAAAAAATACTATCTTTTAAAAATAATTTAGTAAGAACAGAATCTTTTGTATACATAAATATAATATTAATTACTAATGTTATAATTAACAAAAACATACCAGTTTTAAAAGTATGAACCAAAGAAGATTTAAACACACCATCTTTACAATGACAATGCTCTTCATCACAAATTTCATAATTTGCTACAGATTTATTTTTATATACTAAATCTAGTATAAAACCGCATACCATACCTATTAAAACCTTTATACCTACTATTTTAAATATAATAACAATATCCACATTATTACTTAATAAAACAGGTATCATCTCATCACTAGTAGATAAATAAATAGATATTAAAGTACCTAAAGTAATTACCCTTGTAACATATAAATTAGTAGCTAAAACAGAAAAACCACATTCAGGAAATGCACCAAGAAGACTTCCTACTATAGGTCCAAATTTACCAGATTTCTTTATTATCTTATTACTATCTAATTTATGTTCAATAAGTTCAATAATTAAAAACGCAATAAATAAAAATGGTAATAACTTCAATGTATCAATTATAGTATCTAATACCACTTCAAACATATAACTCATCTCCTAAGAATAATATCTATAATACGAAACTTATTATATCAAAATAAATAATAAAAGTAAACAAAAAGAATAGGGGTTAACCTATTCTACTATGTATGGTGAATTTGGTTCTCCTGTACCTCCAGTAAATGTTGTTCCTAGTTTTAGAGAGATAACAGGGCGGGTTTCACCAAGATAGCGTGATGGACGAACTCCAGTTAATGTACCGGTACTGAGAAGTCCAACGCGTACGCCATCTCCCCAATCAGCAGGAGAAATAAGCCATGTTTCATGTTCATCTAAATAATAATTATTTTCTGTTGAAGAGCCATACATTATTCCTCCTGCTAGGTTTACTTCATCATAAGTAAGCAGTCCTACCGGATATGTTAGTGCATTATTTCCATATCCACTTGTTCCTCCGTTTGTTGTACTTAAACTAAATCTATCATTTATATTTGAACACTCTAAACTTGGAGTTCCATTTATTGCATTTGCAAACGATGAATGAATTGAATCTGAAGTTGCATTTGTATCTTTACTATACATTGCTCCACCATTTCCAAATCTTGTTGTTTGAGTTGTATACGTTCTATCATTACAAAATATTGTGTTTTCGAGGGTATTTGTATAACTTTTTAAATTTTCACCATACCAATTATCTATATATGTTTTTATTGTACTATTTGTTGTATTAGTAAACATCTTTTCTTTTGCACTCTCTAGATCGTCTCCATTTGTAAAGGTTAGATAATATAAAGTATCATATTCAAAATATGTTATATAATATACAGATGAACATGTTCCTGTGCTATTTAAACAT
>CAYSEZ010000087.1:0-4067 GCA_964430375.1 uncultured Mycoplasma sp.
TTTTTATAATACTTCTATTTCATCTTGTTTTTCATTTATAACTTCTTTTTCTTTTATTTCTATATTTCTTTTAGGATTATTACCACCATATATTTTAACTTCATTATCTATTTTTGGTAATTTCTCTAATGTTATAGGTTCTTCTTTTATTTCTTCAACTACATCTAATTTATTAGTTTGTTCTAATTCTTTAATTATTTCATCTTTATCAAACATATTACTTTCTACTAAATTAGGTTCATCTATAATAGTTACTTCATTATTTTCATTATTTATTTCTTCTAGTACTTTATCATCTTCTTCATTAATAGAAAACACTATTTCTTCTTTATCTACTTTTCTATATGCTAAAAGTCCTACTACTATTGATAGTATTAATAATACTATTCCTATTAATATTAATATACCAGGGAATTCAAAAAACATTTTTATATCCACAAAAATCAACTCCTCTATTCTAAATAATATAATAACAAATTATTATTATTTTTACAAGATTTTTTACTCATTTTTAATTATTAAAATTGATTTATTAGTAAAGTCTAATTTATTTAATACTTCTTTCATCCTATTAAAGTCTAATTTTCTTTCTAATTCTATAGAATTATATATATACTTATTATATTCTAATATATCATCTAATATATTATATAAAGTAGCATTTACATTATCTATTGTTCTTACTTCATTTGCTATCCAAGTTTTCTTTATTCTTATAAAGTCTTCTTCATTTAATTCTATATTTTTTATATTAGATATATATTCATTAAATTCATTTAATAATTCTTTTTCTTTTGTGGTAGTAGCATAAAATTCTATTAGATAGTGACTATCTATATCTAAAATATTATAAGATACTGATAGAAATAATTCTTTATTAAATAAATATTCTCTAAATAAAGAAGTACTACCAAATAAAAGAGTAAATATCATATGTAAATAACTATCTAAATAAATTTTATCTATATTAAATAGTTCTTTATTCATTTTATATGAAATAGCTATTTTAGTATTTTCTACTGGCATTTTTATTATTTCTAGTTCTTTTTTTACATTATCTGGTTCTTTATTTTTTATTTTTTCTATTTTATTTTTATTATTTTTAAAGTCTTTTAATTCTTTTTTTACAATATCTATAGTTTTATTAGGATCAAAATTTCCAGTTATTATTAAAAACATATTATCTGGAGTATAAAAGTTATTATAACATAGATATAAATCTTCTTTTGTTATATTTTGTATTTCTTCTAGAGTACCTATTATTTTTTTATTATAATTACTATTAAATAAAACATTTTCTTTTATTTTTTCTGCCAAAACTCTATTTGGATTATCTAAATACATTCTTGCTTCTTCTAGAATAATACCTTTTTCTTTTTCTACATCAGAATCTGTAATACTAAAATTAGTTATCCAATTAAGTAAATAAGTTAAATTAGAGTAAAATGATTCATTACCTGCGAAATAATAACCAGTGTAGTTATAACTAGTTGAAGCATTTACGTCTGTTCCTGTTTTACTATAAAATTGAAAAGGGTTTTCATCTTGTTCAAATAGTTTATGTTCTAGAAAGTGTGCTACTCCGGATGGAACTTTTTTATTTTCATCATTTATTTTAAATTCTAAGTCTATTCCTCCGAATTTGGTACCAAAAAAAGTAAAATAATTCTTTTTATATGGAAGTGGTAACATATATACTTCTAATCCATTATCTAATTTTTCATAATAAATATGTTCTTCAAAGTTATTAATTCTTGTTTTCTTCATAGTCTTCCTCTTTTAATAAAAATATTGTATCCATATTAATTTTTTTTGCTAAAGATGTAATATCTTCTTTAGTTATACTATTAATTATTTCTATTTCTTCTTCAATTGGTTTTAATTTTAAATATTTCATATTATAGTAATATTCACTAATAGAAGAGGCATATTCTGTTATATCATTTATAACACTTATATACATTTTTTTAGCATTTTCTAAATCATTTAAAGAAAAATCTCCTTTTTTCATATTATCTAATTCTTCTTTTATTAAAGTTATAACATTATCATAGTTTTTGATTGATATTCCTGCATTTATTACTAATATATCATCTGCTCTTCTAAAGGAAGAAGAAATAGTATAAGCATAAGAATATTTTTCTCTAATGTTTTTAAAAAATTTAGAATCAGGTCCATTTCCCAATATAATATTATATAGTACTGATGTATATAATTTTTCTTTTAAAGATAAATCATTTAAACTACAAGAAATAGATAAGTGAGATTGTTTAAATTTACTATCTTCTTTTACTATTTGTATTTCATCTTTAATATTTTTATATTCTATATAATAATCATTAATAGTTCTATTTTGATTATTAAATATAAATTTATCTTTTATTATATTAATATAATTATCATTATAATCTCCGACTAAGTACATATCTATATTATTATTAATTAAAAAGATTTTATAATAATCATATAAAGTAGAAGATGTTTCTTTTTCTAAATCTTCTAAATATCCTTCCATATGATAACCAAATGGATAATCTCCAAGAAGTGATCTTAATTTTATATTAGAATAAAGATTAGGGTTTTCTTTAATACTTTTAATTTCATCTTTCATATATTCTTTTGTTAAGTTAAATTGTTCTTCATTAAATTTATTATTTTCTATATTAGGATTAAATAAAATATCATAAAGAAAATCAAAAGATAAAGAAAGCATTTCTTCTTCAGTATATTTTGGATTTAACATAGATAAATTAAATTCTGTTACAAAGTAGTTACCTATTCTTTTTGTTTCTGCATAAACATCTAAGCCATATAAGTCTTGTTTTTTTATACTCATTTGTCTTCTAGAGGGGTAATTTTTAGAAGAAAGGCATAAGTTATCTACTAGTAAGTTTCTTTTAGTTATTTCTTTTTTATTAAATTTACTAGTAAAAACTATTTTAAATAATATTGTTTTAAATTTATCTGTTTTAATTAAGTGAAGGTTTGTTATTTCATTGCATGTTTTATAGTTCATATAATCTCCTTATTTTTTTACTGCTTCAAGTACTAGTTTTATTGCATCATTAAAACTTGTTTCTCTTTCTTCACTAGTAAGTTTTTCTTTTGTTACTAGGTTATCTGATACAGTTAAGACTGCAGTTGCATCACGTCCTAGTAGTTTTGCTACATAAAATAAAGCAAAACATTCCATTTCTACTCCTAGACAGTAGTTTTCTTTTATTTTTTCATCTTGATATTTATTATAAAATATATCACTAGTATTAATATTACCAATTTTTATAGATATATTATTTTTATTAGCGGAATTAACTATTGATTGACCTAGAAGTACAGAACTTTTTACTAAATGAGTATCTTCTCCGGTAAATTGTAATGCAAAGTTTGATAGTGTGTAGGCTTTTTCTACTAAAATAATATCTCTAAGTTTAATTTCAGTGCTGTAAGAACCACAAGAACCTAGTCTTATAATTTTTTTTACTCCATATTCATTAAATAATTCATAGGCATATATACCAATACTAGGCATACCCATACCTGATGACATAACTGTTATTTTTCTTCCTTCGTAATAACCAGTATAAGCAAGTGCTAAACGGACATTATTTACTAAAGTTATATTTTGTAAGAAGTTTTCTGCGATATATTTAGCACGTAATGGGTCTCCTGGCATTATTACTATATCACTAATATTTGCTTTTTCAGCATTCATATGTGGTGTCATAAAATCCCTCCTTATTTACACCAATAATTTTTTTATTAGAAGTATGTAAGCATTTCTTACATACTTAATTTTTCTTATCAATTTCAGTTGTTTGGAATTTCCGAATAACTGAGTTTATAGCAATATTCAATTATGCTGTTTATTAATTATTTTGGTATAATTAGTATATTAGTAACTTATTAGTTCTACTATAATTTACATTAAACAACTTCCTCATCAATCCACTTTAAATAATCACTATTAATACTACTTATTTTATATACAGCAAATTCAAAACATTCATAACTATAAATTTTTTTAATTTCACTATAAATATCATTTTGTTTATTTAATTTAGTTTTTA
>CAYSEZ010000088.1:0-3929 GCA_964430375.1 uncultured Mycoplasma sp.
CACTCCCTTGATTTTAAAGAAGGATACATTCCTTCTTAGAATTTAACTATCCTTTATTTCTTCTTATTTAATTAACTATTTTAAAATATTATATTAGTCCTATATTTTTAAAGGGAAAATTTATATGATAAACTTCAAAATCTGATAAATGATAAAATATTAGAACATAATACTTTTATAGAAATAATTGATAAAGAATAAATATTTATATTACATTTTAAAAATTATAAAAGGAAGACTTTGATCTTCCTTTTTACGTATAATTGTGTAGTGCTTAATTATTTACATCTGTTGTTACAACAATCTTCTATACAAAGTTCGCAACCGCATTCTTCACATAACTTTTTAGCTTGTTTAATACACTCATCTTTAGTTTGATAATGTTTTGGTCTTACACAACCATAGTGATCTAGTATTTCCCAAGTAGAAGGATTTTCCTTACAAGTCCTAACTGTTATTTTTTTTGTCATTTTAAAAACTCCTTAATATTTCTGCTACATAAATATTATTAATGATTTTTTAAAAATTATTCAAATATAATATTTAAATTGGAAAAAACATTTAATTTGTCAAATTTTAGTGCTATAATAAAACTATCTTATATACGGAGGAAAAAGAAAATGAATTTATTAAAAAAATGTATAGCAGAAGCTATAGGTACTGCGATTTTAGTATTTTGTGCATGTGGTGTTGCAGTATGGACGGGTGGTAATGTAATTGCAACTTCACTTGCATTTGGACTTGTGATTGTTGGATGTGCATATTCCATTGGAAATATTTCAGGCTGTCATATTAATCCTGCAGTTTCACTAGCAATGTTGATTAGAGGTAAATTATCTAAAAAAGAATTTGTATATTATGTTCTTGCTCAGGTTGTTGGTGCATTTATTGGTACTTTATTACTTGCATTAATGTTTAGAAGTTTTGATTCTTTAGGTGCTAATAATATACAATATTTATTATATAATGATAAAAATGAGTTAGATGCACTTTCTTATATACTTGCATTTATAGCAGAAGTGGTATTAACTTTTATCTTTGTAATTGCTATATTAGGTGTTACTGATAGTAAATATCATTCTGGTAATCATGCGGGTATTGTTATAGGATTAACATTAGTATTAGTTCATTTAATTGGTATGGGACTTACAGGTACTTCAGTAAATCCTGCAAGAAGTTTAGCACCTTCTATATTAAATGGTATATTTGGTGATAACACTGATACATTAAAACAATTATGGATTTGGATTTTAGCACCACTTGCAGGTGGCGCTTTAGCTGCAATTATATATGGATGGTTTACTAAAGATAAAGAATAATTTGATTTCATTAGTGGATATCATTATAAAAAAAGATTGTACGAAAAGTAGCGACTTTTGACAGTACCACTCAGAATAGGAGTTAACTTTATGAAAAAAACACTAAAAAAAAGTTATTTCTTATTTTAGGAATTTTGTCACTTGCTATTATTTTTATAATTACTATACCAATAATTATATTTCATCCCAAAAGAATATCATATTATATTAATGAAGATATTTCAAGTTTAGTTAAAATTGAAGTTAAAGTACATAATGATGATAAACAAGTTTATAGTATTGAAGAGAATGATAAAACATTGTTGATGGAAAATATTTTACAAATAAAAGTTAAACCATTAATAGAAGCAGTAAAAGGTAGAACTCCAAAAAACTTATATTATTCATTTTGAAAATAATAGATATGAAATAAATGGTTTTTATTTAAAAAATGATGCCAAAAATAAGTATTATTATTTTGAGTTTATTGAAGTTCCTTCTTTAGTATCTGAAATTATTAATAATTATAGTTAATACACTTGAAAAAATATAATAAATTATTTAAAAAGAAATATTTTATAATTAACTTTTCTTTATCATAAAAATTTATAAAAGTATTGCAATATTGAACTTTTGTACATCAATGCTTGATTTTTTAAAATAATATCTTTATAATAAATATAACTTATAATTTTGACATTATTGTTAAAATTTGAACAGAGGTATATTATGAAAAAAGATTGTGAATTTGAAATAATTATATTTGGTTGTATTGATTTTTATTGTAGATTATTAAATATTAAACCTATATCTTGGGATTTTATTAAATTTAGTAAAAATGATTCAAAAGAAATAAAGCAAAATTTTACTTCTTTATTTGATTTTGCTAAAAGATGTATCTATATAAATCCTAATTTAAAAAGAAATTTAAGGAAAGAATATAAAAATGAAGATGAAGAGTTTATTCTTGGTCTTATAAGTACTAAATTAGCTCATGAATGTAGACATGCTTATCAATTAGAACATCAAGATGAATTTGATATTGTAAAATACTTTGAAGATTTAAAAAATAATAAAAATATACTAAATAATGATATTGAGATAGATGCAAGTGCATTTGAACAAGCTGTTTTATGGTTATCTTTTGGCACTAAAGATTTAAAATTAAAATTTGATGAATCAATAGATAATAAAGTTCAAGAACTTGCATTAAAATTATATAATGAGTATACTATTAAGTTTCATAATATGGTTTTAAATAATTAAGGATTTTATATGGGTTTCTTTTAAAAATGATTAAACTACATGTGATTAGAAATTTAATGAAAATAAACTAAAACATAATCTAGATTATAATTATAAATAATCTAGATGTTTTGTTTAATTTTTACCTTATTATTTAGAAGGAAGAAAAAATGAATTATTTTGATGGTGAAAAAATAAAATTATTTAAAGGAATTGGCGAATTAAATTTAGGAATGAATTATGATAAAGTGATTCAACTAATGATGGCGATGAGTTGTTGTGTAAATGGAGGTAATTTATTAAAACCTTATGTACTTAAAAGTGTAGTAGATGAAACTCAAACAGAAGTATATACTTCAAAAGTTTGTAAAAAAAGAAATGTAATAAGTCAAAATACTTCAGAGCTTATGAGATATGCACTTGAAACGGTTGTAAGTTTTGGATCAGGTCGTAATTCTTATGTTAATGGATATAGAATAGGTGGAAAAACTGGTGTTTTGTCCTGTTAAGCACGATAAATTGCATTATATAAAATAGGATAGAATAAAGATCATCACATTAATTTTGCGGTGATTTTTTATTAATAAAATTTGAAAAACTCAAAAATTATTTTATAATATTACAATTTAATTGCGTATATTTCAAAAGCTTGATATAATTAAATAGAAAATTAAGTCTGATTGCTATTTGTGAAAGCGAGGATGCTTTAATGAAAGTAAGTTATAATAGATTATGGAAGTTATTAATAGACCATAATATGAAGAAAAAAGATTTAATAAAGAATGTTGGAATATCAACAAATGCTTGTAGTAAACTTAGCAAGAATGAACTTGTATCGACACAAGTATTAGTAAAAATATGTGGTTATTTCAATTGCAATATAGGTGACATTATGGATGTGATTGAAAATGACGAAGTATCTAATAATAAGTGAGGTGTAATTAAAAATGAAGAAAATTAAATTATATCATGGTACTGCTAATGAATTTGTTAAACCTGCATATGGTAAGGGTGAAGAAAAACACGATTACGGACAAGGATTTTATTTAACTGAAAATATAGATCTTGCAAAAGAATGGGCTGTGTGTAAACCTAATAATTTAAATGGTTTCGTTCATCAATATGAATTAGATACTGAGGATTTAAAAATATTAGACTTAGAAGAAAAAGGAGTTCTTGCTTGGCTTGCTGAACTTATGAAACATAGGGATGCTGCCGATTCTAAACGTTATAGAGTATTAGCGAAAAAGTTCATCGATAAATATGGAGTTGATACAGATGAATATGATGTGATTAAAGGCTGGAGAGCAAATGCTTCTTACTTTTATATTGCAAAAGAATTTGTAAGAGATAATATTGATATGGATATTCTTGAAGAATTATTAT
>CAYSEZ010000089.1:0-3886 GCA_964430375.1 uncultured Mycoplasma sp.
GGAGTATTCTTATATGATGGAACAGATGATAATAACGGAAGTTACCCAATTTATTACTATAGAGGTAATGTGACAAATAATAATGTATTATTTGCTAATATGTGTTGGAAGATCGTAAGAACTACGTCAACCGGAGGTACTAAATTAGTATATAATGGACTTCCAACAGATGGAAAGTGTAATAATACAGGAGAAGCGTCACAATTATCAAATACAAGTAGTTTTAATGAAACAAACTTCTCTCCAGCAGATGCAGGATATATGTATGGAGAAAGATATGAATTTTCTACTAAAAATATGTCAAGTGTAACAGATACAATAATGTATGGAAATGAAGTAACATACTCTAATGGTACGTATACATTAAAAACTACAAAAACATCAACAAATATGGTAACAGATTATAAAACACTAGCAAGTAAATATCACTATACATGTTTTAATAGCACAGGAACATGTTCAGAAGTATATTACATAACATCTTTTTCAGATTCAACTATAGCATATTTAACATTCACAGATGGAGATAATCTAGAAAGCGTAAAAACAAAAATGCAAACCAATAAAACCGATAGTACTGTAAAAACTGTGATAGATACATGGTATAGTGAGAATTTAACAAGTTATACAAAATATTTAGAAAACACAATATTCTGCAATGATAGAACATATACTAGTGGAGCAATGTATAGTAAAGATGCAAATGCAACTTCATATTCATATTACACATCATATGCAAATATGACAAAAGGAACGCCTAGTCTAACTTGTTCAAATATAAATGATAGATTTAGCTTAAGTGCAAGTAATGGAGGAACAACGGGATTCGGAAATAATGCATTAACATATTCAGTAGGATTACTTACAAGTGATGAAATAATTCTAGCTGGAGGACAATATACAGAAAATAGCAATTATTATCTATACACTGGACAAGATTCTTGGCTTCTTTCTCCATATTATTGGCATCACCACTATGCTAGAAGTTTAATGGTATATTCAGATGGTAATTTACTTGATACTAATATTGGAATATCTAATGGTATTAGACCTACAATTTCACTTAGACTTGGTACAACATTTACTGGAGGAACAGGAGAACCAGATACACCATATGTGATATCATAGATTATTTAAAAAGTCTTTAAAGACTTTTTTTATATTTTTTAATTTATATATTATTATTTTATTAACATATTTTATCAAAATACTTTGTAAATTTAAAAAAATATGATATTATGAATATGGTGATAAGATGTTAGTAAGCAGTAAAAAATTATTAAATAAGGCAAAAGAAAATAAAAAAGTTATTTTTCAATTTAATATAAATAATCTAGAATTTACTAAATTTATATTAGAACAAGCTAATGCAATGAATAAAGATATTATAATTGGAGTAAGTGAAGGTGCTATCAAGTATATGGGAGGCTATAATGTAGTAGCAAATTTAGTAAAAAATCTAATTGATGATTTAAATATAAAAATAGATGTAGTTTTACAACTTGATCATGGTAGAACTATAGAATGTTGTGAAAATGCAATTAAAGCAGGTTTTACTTCAATTATGTATGATGGTTCTAAACTTCCTATTGAAGAAAATATAAAAAATACTAAATATTTAAAAGAAAAATATAAAGACATATCAATTGAAGGAGAACTAGGAGCCTTAGGCACAAGTTCTAATATTATTTCATATACTAACGTAGAAGATGCTATTAGATATGTAAATGAGACTAATGTTGATGCTCTTGCTATTGCAGTAGGGAATGTTCATGGTAAGTATAAAGGTAAACCTAAAATAAATATTAATTTAATTAAAGAAATAAGCGAAAAGACAAATGTTCCTTTAGTTTTACATGGAGGAAGTGGTATATCTAAAGATGTACTTTCCAAATCTATAAAGAATGGTATTTGTAAAATTAATATTAATACTCAAATTCAACTTGTTTGGGCAAAAGAACTTAAAAAATATTTACTTAAAAATAGAGAAGAATACGATCCTAGAAATATTATAAAAAGTGGCGAAGCAAGTGTAAAAAAATTAGTAGAAGAGTACCTATCTATAGTGTAGTAAAGGAGTAAATTATGAAAAAAATGATTATAAATGGAGGTAATACTCTATCTGGTTCAATAAGAATAAGCGGTGCTAAAAATGCTGCAGTAGCTTTAATACCTGCTTCAATTTTAACAGATAAAAAAGTTACAATATGTAATATACCTGATATATCTGATGTTATTGCTTTAGAAGAAATACTTGAATTTTTAAACGTTAAAATAAATAAAGCAACAGAAAGCATAGTAATTGATCCTTCAAACATGGAAAATAAAATAGTTCCAGAGAATATTACTAAAAAATTAAGAGCTTCATATTACTTTATGGGAGCATTACTTTCAAAATATAAATATGTTGAGATGTATTTTCCAGGTGGTTGTAATATTGGTAGTAGACCTATTGATATACACTTAGATGGATTTAAAAAACTTGGAGCGTCAGTTACTTTAGAAGGAAACAAATATATTATTAAAGCAGAAAAATTAATTGGGAATACTATTAATTTAAAAATGGCTTCAGTAGGGGCTACTATAAATATTATGTTAGTCGCAGTAAAAGCAGAAGGAAAAACCACAATTAATAATGCAGCATGTGAGCCCGAAATAATTAATGTCGCAGAACTTTTAAATAGCATGGGTGCTAAAATAGAAGGCGCAGGAACTAGTACTATAACTATTTATGGAGTAGAAATATTAAATGAAGGATTTATCGAAGTAATACCAGATAGAATAGAAGCAGGTACTTATATTATATTAGGTAGCCTATTAGGAAATAATTTAAAAATTAGTAATGTTATATTTGAACACTTAAAAGCATTAACTAATAAACTAATAGAAAGTGGTTCAAATATAATAGAAAAAGAAGATTATATAATGTGCAACAAAGTAGAAAACTTAACTAGTATTGATGTAGAAACAACATACTTTCCAGGTTTTCCAACAGATCTTCAACAACCTTTCTCAGTATATTTAACTCAGTGTAATGGAACTTCTCATTTAACTGAAAATATATACGAAAATCGTTTTATGCATATCCCTTATTTAAATGATATGGGTGCAAATATTATTATAGATAATAAAACTTCTATTATAAAAGGAAAAACTCCATTAAAAGGAACAAAAGTAAAAGCAACAGACTTACGTGCTGGAGCATCTCTAGTTATCGCAGGGTTACTTGCTAAAGGAGAAACAATTATAACAGATGCAGAACATATTTTAAGAGGATATGAAGGAATAGTAGAAAAATTATCAAATGTTGGCGCAGATATTAAAATAATTGATGAATAGTACTTGAAAAAACAAAAAAAATTTGATACAATATACAAAGTTAGTTATTACTATAACTTAAAAAAGTTATGGCGAAAGGAGAAAAATATGAAAAAAGGAATACATAAAGAATCTTATGATGTAACATTTAAGTGCTCTTGTGGTGAAACTTTTACTGCAAAATCTACTAAAAATGTTCCAGAAGTACACGTTGAAATTTGTTCAAAATGTCATCCATTTTATACAGGAAAACAAGGTGGAAAAATTTTAACTGGTAATGTAGAAAAATTTAATAAAAAATATAATTTAAAATAATAAAAGGGTATATATTACTCTTTTATTTTATGTATAAAAATATTGATAATTTTTGGTAAAATTTTCTTATAGACAAAATCTATAAAATATGGTATTATGTATATAGATGAAGGAAACTTCATATAATAAAAAAGGAACACTTGATATTGCATTGTTGAGTGTCTACCAAATATAGTTAGTAGCATCTAATTCAAGCATTTTTTTGAGTTAGGTGCACTTTTTATATAAGAATTACAAATAGTAACCCTATAAG
>CAYSEZ010000090.1:0-3687 GCA_964430375.1 uncultured Mycoplasma sp.
CATCAACTGATGAAAATGATTTAATTTTAGATCCTTTTAATGGAAGTGGTACAACTGGAATTGTTGCTAATAGATTAAATAGAAAATATATAGGTATTGAAAAAGAAAAAGAATTTTTAGATTTAACAATAAGAAGAAAGGAAAGTGATAATGTTGAATAGAAATTTTAATGAATGGTTAAGTAAATTTAAAACAAGTATATCTGATTATACTTATTATGTTGATTTTGAAAAAATATACAAAAATGTTGACAAAGTAAAAGTAGAACTTAATATATTAAATTCATTGATTGGTAGTAAAAATATAGAAGAAGAATTTCAAAATATATTAATTAAATATCCAGAAACTTTAGAGTGTATTCCACTTTTATTAGCAGTTCGTTCAAGAGAGATATTTGTTAAAGATGAAATAAATGAATATTTATTTAAATTTGATAAAATGGTTTATTCTATAAATGATTATATTAAATTTATGGAAGAAAGTGGTCTATTTGATTTATTACAAAATCATATTATAAATAATTTATATGACTATGTATTAGGGATAGAAGTTGGTCTAGATTCTAATGGTAGAAAAAATCGTGGTGGTCATCTAATGGAAAATTTAGTTGAATCATACATTATTAAAGCCGGTTATAAAAAAGATGTAAGTTATTTTAAAGAAATGTATTTAAAAGATATTGAGAAAAAATGGAATCTCGATTTAAGTGAAATGTCTGGAAATAATGTTTCAACAAAAAGATTTGATTTTGTTATTAAAACTGATAATCAAGTGTATGTAATGGAAACTAATTTTTATTCTAGTGGTGGTTCTAAATTAAATGAAACTGCTAGAAGTTATAAAATGTTAGCACAAGAATCTAAAAAAGTTAATGGGGTAACATTTATATGGTTTACTGATGGAACTGGTTGGAATAGTGCTAGAAAGAATTTAGAAGAAACATTTAATGAATTAGAAACTATGTATAATATTGATGATTTAGAGAATGGTATATTAGATAAATTAAAATAAAAATGATAAAAGAGGATAAATATGTTAAAAAATAAAAATGATAAAAGACCAGTAATACAATCAAGTGGATACAATGGTAGTGAACCAACTAGGATATGTCCAAAATGTGGTAAAGAAAAACCAATTAAAGATTTCGGATATAAAAAAATGGAAAGTGGTCAAGTTCGTAATCAATCTTGGTGTAAGAGTTGTAGAAGTAAATAATAAAAAAATTTATCATCCTATAAATTTTAATGAGAATTAGAATTTAGGATAATTTTTTTGTTTCTTGAAATATTGAAATAACAATATAAACCCTTTATTTCATCCTTTATATCAACCTACGAAGTAGGATGAATTTTGCAAGTGCAAAATAAGATTTGCACATACCAATTCCTTATAAAATAATGGATTAATTGGTATTGTTGTGCAAACATCTTATCCTGCTTTTGTAGAATTAGTATAAAATAATAGAAACTAGGATGATTACATATTTTTTTGTTAAAATTATGACTTGACTCTTTTAATTAAAGGAGCTACTATTCATCATGCAAAGGAGATGATGTATATGAGAAGATTTAATTTTTATTTACCGGATGAATTATTTGAACGAATAAAATTACTTTCAAAATTCTATAATGTCTCTATAACTAAAATAATGGTGGAATTATTAGAAATAGGATATGTAGAGATGTTAAATACTAGAAAAAACAAATAAAATATTTTACTAAATATGGAAGGGTTAGGTGATGATTATGAAAATTTATAAATTAATGGAGGAATATGATAGTAAGTAATATTATTAGGTATGTTATAAACATACTAAATGATATTACTAAAACAAAAATTATAACCATAGAATTAATTGGAGGTATTAAACTCTATGGTTAAATACAAGGTTAATTTAAAATTTAAAGATACTGGAAAATCTTTAAATGAAATAATTACTGAAGTATTAAAAATTGAACTACAAAAGAAGATAGATATGACTTGCAATATATTGAAAAGAGAGCTACCATGTGATTATACTCATTATTCCCAAATGGAAGGGAGTAGTAATTAATGGTAGGGAATAATAGTTTTAAAGTAGGAATATATATAAGATTATCAAGAGATGATGGTAATTTAGAATCTGATAGTATTATTAGTCAAAGAAGTTTACTTAATCAGTATGTTAAAGAAAACAATTACAATTTAATAGAAGAATATGTAGATGATGGTTATACTGGTACTAATTTTGATAGACCGTCATTCAAGAGAATGATTAAAGATATTGAATTAGGAAAAATAAATATGATAATTACTAAAGATATGTCAAGGTTAGGTAGAGATTATATTGGTACTGGCGAACTAATTGAAAAATACTTTCCTAATAATAATGTTAGGTATATTGCAATTAATGATGGAATAGATACTTTTATTGATAATACAAATAATGATATCGCACCATTTAAAGCAATAATGAATGATATGTATGCTAAAGATATTTCTAAAAAAATTAAAAGTAGTTTGCACTCAAGAATGAAAGATGGATTATATGTATCTGGTAGATGCCCTTTTGGTTATAAAAAAGATTCAAGTAATAAAAATCATTTAGTTATATATGAAGAACAAACAAGTGTTGTTAAATTAATTTTTGATTTAGCACTTAAAGGTAATACATATCATTTTATTGCACAAGAATTAACAAAAAGAAAAATTAAAACTCCGGCATCTTATTATAACTATGTTTGGAATACTAAATGTATAAATACAAATTGTATTTCACAAGAGTATGGAGTATGGGTAGATACAACTATAAAATCAATTTTAACTAATAGAATTTATGTAGGTGATACAGTCCAAGGTAAAACTAAAAAGATTAATTATAAACTTAAAAAGATAGTTAAAAACAATCCTAATGATTATATTGTCGTAGAAAATACACACGAAGCAATAATTGATAGAGAAACTTTTAATTATGTACAATCTCTACTACCTAAAAATGTTAAAAGACCAGAGAAAAAAAGATTTTATTTATTAGATGGACTTTTATATTGTGGAGATTGTAAACATCGTATAATTATTAGATATCAAAATAAAACTGGTAGAAGTTATACAACTTGTGATTATTATAGAACATATTCAAAATATCATGTTTGTACGACTCATACCAATAATTATGAAGTATTAGAAAGTGTAATTTTAGACAATATAAAAGAGGTTTGCGAAAGATATTTAGATAAAAATAAGATAAAAAATTCTTTAGATAATTTAGAGTTTGAAGATAATACTTTGAAAATAAAAAAACAAATAGAAAGTTTAGAAATTACTAATAATAAATTAATAACAAATTTAGACAAAACTTATATGGATATGTTAAAAGGTATTATTGATGAAGAACAATATGTAAGAGTGAGTGAAAGTATAAAAAAAGAAATAGAAAGTAATAAAACAAATATTGATAATCTTAAAAACGAACAAACAAATTCAAGTAAAATAGATAATAAAATATTAGAAAAATATATTAATGAATTTTTAAGTATAGATAATCCAACTAGAGAATTAATAATTAATTTAGTTGAAAAAATCTATATCTATCAAGATAAAACGATAGATATTATATTTACATTTAAAAATGTTACATAAAAATTGTATCAGGCGATACCCTATGGAGCATATCAAAAAAATATAACCTAAGTGTTGATAAGTTAAAAG
>CAYSEZ010000091.1:0-3481 GCA_964430375.1 uncultured Mycoplasma sp.
GAAAAACTTCATAAAATGCTTGACAAAGTCATAATATTTTTGTATCATATAGGAGTAAAAAAGGAAAGAGATGTATTTTTATATCCACCTGATAGCGAATAGTTATAGGTAAAATGCTTAAAATATACTATTAATTAGTGTTTTTTTGGTGAGGATTTAAGAGTGCATTTTGCATTCTTTTTAAATTTATGGAGGTGTTTGATATAGCAAATAAAGAAAACGATTTGTTATGTAATGAACAAATTAAAATTAGTCATGTGTTAGTAATTGGTCCAAATGGAGAACAATTAGGAGTTAAGTCTATTTCTGATGCTTTAACTATTGCAAATTATGCTGGTCTTGATTTAGTACTTTTGAATGCTAATTCTAATCCTGCTGTGTGTAAGATTATGGATTATAATAAGTTTAAGTATGAAAAGGCTAAGAAGCAAAAGGATGCTAAAAAGAAGCAACAAGCTAATATTACTGAACTTAAGGAGTACCGTTTATCTCCGGTTATTGATGTTGGAGATTTTGAAACTAAACTTCGTAATGCGTCAAAGTATTTGGAAAAAGGTCATCGTGTTAAGTTAAGTATTAGATTTAAAGGTAGACAAATGGCTCATCCAGAACTTGGAGAAGAAATGATGAATAAGTTTGCAGAAAGAGTTAAAGACATTGCAATCGTTGAACAAAAAGCTAAATTAGAAGGCAGAAGCATGACTATGCTACTTGCACCAACAAAAGAAAAGTAGGAGGAAATTATGGCAAAAAAGGTAAAAAAGATTAAAACTAAAACTCATAAGGCTACAAGAAAAGTTTTAAACATTAGACAAAGTGGTTCTATTACTAAATTAGTCGCAGGTAATAACCATCAAACTGGTAAGAAAAGTCCAGCACAATCAAGAAAAGCAGGATCTAAAACTGAATTAAGTAAATCAGATTATAAGAGATTCAAAGATGTAATATAGAAGGAGGTAAATTATGACAAGAGTAAAGAATAGTGTTGCAACTCGTGCAAGACGTAAAAAAGTGTTAAAAAAAGCTGAAGGTTATTTTGGTAGTAAACATAGATTATATAAAACTGCTCACGAACAAGTAATGCATTCAGAAAGATATGCATATCGTGATCGTAAACAAACTAAAAGAAACTTTAGAAAATTATGGATAACAAGAATTAATGCTGAATGTAGAGTAAATGATATTAGTTATTCTAAATTTATTGATGGATTAAATAAAGCAGGAGTAGAAATTAATAGAAAGATGCTTTCTGAACTTGCAATTCATGATAAAGAAGCATTTGCTAATTTAGTTAAAATTGCTAAAGAAGGAAAAGTAGTTAATACTGAAAAAACAGTTAAGAAAGTAGTAAAAGAAGAAAAAAGTCTTAATTCTATGACTGTAGCAGAATTAAAAGAACTTGCTAAAAGTAAAAATATTGAAGGTTATACTTCAATGAAAAAAGCTGAATTAATTGAAGCTTTAAAGTAAAATAAGCATATTAAAGAATTGTAATATCTAGTGCCAATTGGTGATATTATTTAGAATTTAATAGAAGATAAAACGAAGGAGGAATTAATATGACAAATATGTCAATAAATCAAAGATTATTAGAAGCAGGAGTACATTTTGGACATCAAAAAAGAAGATGGAATCCAAAGATGAAAGAGTATATTTATACATCTAGGGATGATATTTATATAATAGATTTACAAAAGACTGCTAAATGTATTGAAATAGCAAATGAAGAAATTAAGAAAATAGCAGAAGAAGGAGGTACTTTCTTATTTGTAGGTACTAAAAAACAAGCTCAAGAAGCTATGGAAGAATCTGCTAAAAGAACTAATATGTTCTATGTTACTGAAAGATGGTTAGGTGGAACTTTAACTAATTTTAGAACAATTAGAGCTAGAGTTAAAAAATTAGAAGAAATTGAAAAAATGGAACAAGATGGAGTACTAGAATTATTACCTAAAAAAGAAGTTTTTAAAATTAAGAAAGAATATGATAAATTAAATAAAAATTTATGTGGTATTAGAGAAATGAAAAAACTTCCTAGTGCACTTATTATTGTAGATCCTAGAATTGAAGAAACTGCAATTAAGGAAGCAAGAAAGTTAAAGATTCCAGTATTTGGTATTGTTGATACTAATTCTGATCCAGATATGGTTGATTATGTAATACCTGCTAATGATGATGCAGTAAGAGCTGTTAAACTAGTTATTGGTTTACTTGCTAATACTATCGCAGAAGTTAATGGTAATGAAGTAATTAATTATATTACTGATTATAAAATGGATGATGAAAAAGAAGATTTAGAAGAATTAAAAAAGGAATATAAAAAAGAGTTTAAGAAAAATCATAAAGATAAAAGAGATAGAAAATATGATGATAAAAAAGTAGAAGTTAAGCCTATAAAGAAAGAAGAAGTAAAGGAAGAAGTTTCTACTAAAAACGAAAAATCTTTAGAAGATTTAACTTTAACTGAACTTAAAACTATGGCTAAAGAAAAAGAAGTAAAAGGCTATAGTACTATGAAAAAAGCTGAATTAATAGAAAGTTTAAGATAGGAGGATTATATGTTTAGTGCTCAAAATGTTAAAGAATTAAGAGATAAAACTGGAGCAGGAATGATGGATTGCAAAAAGGCTTTAGAAGCATCAAATGGAGATATGGAAAATGCTATTACATGGCTTCGTGAAAAAGGTATTTCTAAGGCTCAAAAGAAAGCAGAAAGAATTGCTGCTGAAGGTATAAGTGAAGCATTATCAATTGATAACACAGCCTCTATTGTTGAAGTAAACTGTGAAACTGATTTTGTTGCTAGAAATGAAGAGTTTAAGTCTTTAGTTCATAATATAGCAAAGGCTTTACTATTTAGTAATGCTAAAACTATGGAAGAAGCTAATTTAGTAACTTTAGAAGATAATGTTTCTATCGGAGATTCTGTAGTTAATTTTACTGCTAAAATTGGTGAAAAAATTAGTTTTAGAAGATTTGATATTGTTACTAAAGAAGATAATCAAGAGTTTGGTATTTATTCTCATATGGGAGGAAAAATTACTGCACTTACTGTTTTAGATGGTAATGATAGAGATGTTGCTAAAGATGTAGCAATGCATGTAGCAGCTATGAAACCTTTATATTTAGATAGTACTAGTGTTGATAGTGATGCTTTATTAAAAGAAAGAGAAATTTATAAAGAACAAGCTATTAACGAAGGTAAACCAGAAGAAATCGCAGAAAAAATGGTTGAAGGACGTATTAAGAAATATTATAAAGAAGTATGTTTAGTTGAACAACCATTTATTAAAGATTCTGGTGTATCTGTTGGTGCTTATGCTAAAAATAATGGTATGAATGTAGTTAGTATGATTAGATATGAAGTTGGCGAAGGTATCGAAAAAAGGAATGAAAACTTTGCTGAAGAAGTAATGAATCAAATTAATGGTTAATATTTATATAAAAACAATCTTTATGGTTGTTTTTATATTTTATTAAT
>CAYSEZ010000092.1:0-3461 GCA_964430375.1 uncultured Mycoplasma sp.
TGTTGCAACATCCTTTGCATTAACTCCAAATGCGAAAGCAAACATTGAAATTAATGCTACCATAAATAAATTAAATTTTTTCATTTTTTCTATCCTCCTTATGGTACAAATATAACATAAATTTTAAGATTTGACTAGTAATTTTTTAATATTTATTTAATATTTTAATGTTATTTACATCTTAATCATTATTTTGATAAGATAATTCTACTATTTTATACAATAATTCATGTTTTTCATTTATTTTATATAATGATTTTATAAGTTCTTTATAAACTTTATCTTTATTATTACATATTTTATTAAAATATTCATAATAGTAATAACAAAGCTTTTCTACTTTATTTTTATTATATAAATAGTTAAATTCTTTTTCTAATTTACTTTTTATTTCTAAACTTTTTTTACATAGATTAATATTTCTATCTATTTTATCTAATTTTTCATAATTAATATTTACTTTATTAATACTTGATACTACATTTAAAACCTCTTCTTCTTCCTCTAATAACATCCTAGAAACTTTATCTATTTTATTATTATTAAAATTTACTCCAAGAGCTATATCCCCATCAGAAAATAAACATACATAATTATAATTTTTTGTTTCATCAAAAAACAAACATTTATTTTTTATTACTTCTAAAAAATTACTATCTATTTTAATATTATTATAGATAATATCTTTTATAAAAGAATTTGATACTTTAATAAGTGGTATCTTCTTTATATACTTAATATTATCACTATCATCCCAGTTAAAAAATTCAATTAAGTTTTCATTAAAATTTAATAAAATATCATAAATATATATCACTAAAATCACCTAATATTTAGTATATACTTAAAAATTTTATTTATTTATTTTTTTTATTGTATTATAATTAAATAGAGGTGACCATATGTTAATAAAATATATTATATTAGGAATAGTACAAGGTCTTACTGAAACATTACCTGTTTCTTCAAGTGGCCATTTACTTATTTTTAAAACTTTATTAAATTTAAATGTTGACTTTGATACTATAGCAATACTTACTAATTTTGGTAGTTTAGTTGCTATTATAGTATTATTTTGGAATGATATTATAAGTTTAATAAAAGGATTTTTTATTTATTTAAAAGATAAAGATAAAAAACATAAAAAAGAATTTGATTACTCATTACTTATAATACTAGGATGTATACCCGCTGGAATAATGGGTCTTATATTTAGTTATTTTAATATCTTAGATAAAATAAGTAATAATGTTAAAATAGTAGGTTTATCTCTTATTATTACATCTATATTATTATTTATAGTAAGAAACTTTAAAGGTAAAAAAGAAGATAAAGATATTACTTATAAAGATGCATTAGTAATAGGAACATTCCAAATATTAGGACTTTTACCAGGTATATCAAGAAGTGGTTCCACTATAGTCGGAGGCATGAATAGAAAATTAAAAAGAGATACAGCATTTAAATATAGTTTTATGCTTTATATACCTCTTAGTATATGTGCCCTTGTTTTAGAATTAAAAAATTTAGTATTAGATAGTTCATTATTAATTTATTATATAATATCAATTACTATTTCATTTATAGTTACTTTATTAGTTACTAAGTGGTTTAGAAAAGTAGTTAACAATGGAAAACTTATATATTTTTCTATATATTGCTTAATAGTAGGTTTACTTGTAATAATATTTCTATAAAAAATAAGATTCATAACAAATCTTACTTTTTTTATATTTTTAAATTATTAGATATAATTTTAAAATTATGTAAACTATTTCCTTCTAAAACATATGGAGTACAGTTATTAATTTTAAGATTTAATATATCTTCTTTTTTTATATTTAATAAATTATATAATAGACATCTTATAGTATGATAATGAGATACTATACATATAGTAGAATCATCTTTCATATTTAAACTTTCCAAAAATTTTTTTGTTCTTTTAATTACATCAATATAATTTTCTCCTCCTGGACAGCGAACATCAAAACTTGTTCTAAAACTATATTTATCTTGACCTATAATATATTTTTTAAATTCATCATCGTTTTTTAAATCTTTTAGTAATTTACCTTCATAAATACCTAAACTTCTTTCTTTTAATTTATTTGTTTTAATGATCTTAGAATTTATATTAATTATTTCAGCAGTATCCACCGCTCTAGCTAGAAAAGAACAATAAATATATTTAACACCATAAGTAATATTTGATTTCCTTATATCCATAGCCATTTTTCTACCTTCTTCAGTTAAATCTGTCAAATGATTATTTAAATTACCAACAAAAAATACAGTTTTATCTTTATTAATTTCATTAGAATAAGTTTTACCATGTCTAATAATAATTATTTTCATTCACCATTCACTTTCTTCGTGTTAAAGTATTACATTCCTCACTACATATTTTTTCTTTTACTTCTAATAAATAAGTTATTCTTTTATTAATCACTTTAGGATCATGTGCAAAAACATCTGAACATTGCACTAAAAATCTTTTTTTCTCTAAATCTTTATCAGTTTTTATATCATCTTCACTTATTATTTTATCATGATTTTTAATAATATAACATAGTTTATTAATTTTTTCAGAAGAAAATCCTAATCTTTTTAAAATATTAAAAGAAATAATCTCTGATACTTCAGGATGCCCCCTAAAATGTCTAATTTCTTCATCTTGATATGAATGAGGTTTACCTATATCATGAAGTAACAACGCTATTCTAACATCAAAATCTTTCGGAGAATTTTCAAGAGCAAGTAAAGTATGATTCCATACATCTAAATGATGATGAGGATGATTCTGAGGAAAATCAATCATATCTTTTATTTCAGGTATTAAATCCAAAACAATATCTAAATTATCATTTATACTTTTAACAACATCATCACTAATTAAAATATCATATAATTCATTCATAATATCACCTCTGCTTTAGTTCTTTATATATTATAAAGAAAAAAATCTTTTTTATCAAGTATTAATTTCTATTAAAAATTTTATACTTTCTTAAAAAGAAATAATCTTGTTCCTTAAAATTACATACAAATAAATACTCACTATATTTTTTTAAATCATTAAAAAATGTACATATATCACTATTAGTATCTATTTTTATATTAGAACTTCTAACTTTTAATACACTTATTTCATTTGAAAATAAATTATTTATTATATGTTCATCTTCTGATAAAGAATACATTAATTTATCTTTATATTTTTCATAAACAAAACTATTTAATTCCTCTTTATCATAAAAATTACATATCTGCATAAATAAATTATAACCATAATTTTTATCCATTTCTTTCATATAATAAATACGATTAAATATATAAAATAATTCTTCAGGCCTATTTCTATAAAGATTAGCAAATTCTTTCTTTATATTAAATACTAAATATTCTTTCATTTTTATCACCATATTTAGTATAAAATTAAATATATGAATAATTTGTCA
>CAYSEZ010000093.1:0-3310 GCA_964430375.1 uncultured Mycoplasma sp.
TCAAAATGTAAAATTAGAAGTAAATATGAAAGATGAAACAGTATGGTTATCTCAAAATCAGATGGCAGAACTGTTTGGAAAAGACAGAAAAACTATTACAAGACATATTCAAAACATCTACAAAGATGGTGAATTAGAAGAAAATTCAGTATGCTCATTTTTTGAGCATACTGCAAATGATGGCAAAAGATATAATGTTCAATATTACAATTTAGATATGATTATCTCAGTAGGATATCGTGTTAATAGCAAACAAGGTATCGCATTTAGAAAATGGGCTACAAAAGTATTAAAAGATTATATGATAAAAGGATATGCAGTTAATAAGAAGAGATTAGAATATTTAGAAAAAACTATTAAACTAATTGATATAGCAAGTAGAATTGATTCAAAATTAAAAGGTAGTGAAGCTAAAGATATAATAAATGTTATAAATAATTATTCTAATGCTTTAAATTTACTTGATAATTATGACCATAGAAAAATAACAAAACCAAAAGGCACAAAAAATGAAAATAGAATCACATATGAAGATTGTATGGATATAGTAGGAAAACTTAAATTTAATAGCGATAGTAATTTATTTGCTTTAGAAAGAAACGAAGGATTAAAATCAATTATAAATAACATATATCAATCATTTGATGGGAACGATTTATATCCTTCAACCCAAGAAAAAGCTGCTAATTTCTTATATTTAATTACTAAAAATCATACTTTTATAGATGGAAACAAAAGAATAGCAGCAACTTTATTCATATATTTTCTAGAATTCTATAATATACTTTACAAAGATAATGAACAAATTATTGATAACAATACATTAGTAGCACTTACTCTTTTAATCGCACAATCTAACCCTAAAGAAAAAGATATACTAATAGATTTAGTAATGAATTTTTTAACCAATGAAAAAATACCAAACTAACTAGGTATTTTTTTCTTTAACATATATTTACTAATTAAAATATATCCTATTAAAATTATTAAACTAATCACTTCTATAACAAGTAATTTCAATATAAAGTTATCTTGCTTAAATCTATTAAATGAAGATATTTCCTTATAATCTACTAAAGAACCTTCTTCATAACTATTAATTTTAGTATATAAACCATTTACCTCTTCCCCATCAATTATTCCTCCAGTATATATTTTAAATGATTCATAATCTAAATTTTCATCACTATAAAGTAATGTAGATATATCTTTACTTGTTTTAAATGCAGTAATTATTTTTTCATCTTGATCTTTTATTACAATTAATGTATCTTTTTTTATCTTTGAATTAAATTTTACATAAATATAATCTTGTTTTGACTCATTAGATACCATATCAGACATATTACCAGTAGAAATAATTCTTCCACCATTTATATATATTCCATCTTCTCCGTCAAGTCCAGAATCACCGCTTGAAGAATGAGCAAAGGCATAAATATTACCACCATTAATTATAAGAGAACCATTTGAATCTATTGCATCTCCCTCATCACCTTCATCATTTACTACTGCAAGTAAAGAGTTAACATCTATTGTTATATCATTTCTAATATCTTTACCTACACTACTTTTAGTAGTAGTATTTAAGCAATCATCTTCAGCAGATATTTCATAATCACCTGTTCCACCAGAAAATGTTAGATTTCCTTTTGTTTCAATTCCTTCCTTATTTTTACTAGTAACTTTTAAATAACCAACACCATCAAAATATAAATCAATATCAGAACTAATTGCTCCACTTCCTTTATAGAAATAATAAGGATCTCCATCTTTTAAACCATCACTATCTGCTTTTACAGTAGCAAACAAAATATTTTTTAACTCTTCTTCACTATATATTCCATAATAAGAACTATATTTTTCATAATTAGTTAAATTATCATCACTATAATATTTACTATAACTATCTAAATCATCCGAAGGCATTAAACTAGTTTTTTTAAATTTACCACCTTCAATATAGTTTTTACTATTCTCTTTAGTTTTAATAGTTACTACTGCATCAGTATATGTTATATCTTTATTATAAACATATATCGCCGGAGCCTTTTTAGTATCAGTATCAATATTAACATTATTTAAAATAATATTAATTTTACCCTTTATATTATTAGTATTTATTCCTATCATACCAGTCATAGAACCAGTTAACTCTATATTACCTTTTGTATTAATATTTAACACATCAATTTCTAATACTTTTATCTTTATATCATTAGAACCACTTTCTATAAAATCATCTAAATCAGGAGTTTTAACATTAGATACCCCATCATATAAAAAGTTTGTTAAATATATTTCTGGTAATTTATTTTTCTCTTTATCCTTTAAAAAATCTTCTAAAGATTCATATTTAGTAATGCTTTTATATGTTTTCCCATCTGTAGATATTTCACTTTTTTCTAAATTAATATATATTGTATTAGTTTTTGCCTCTACATTAATTATAAAAGATATTACTAAAATAAATAATACAAATAAATATTTATAAATTTTCTTCATATTAACCTCTAATTATTAGGTATTTCCGGTGGAGCACTTCCCTCTTCCATCATACCACCTTGACCTCTATCACCTGGCATTTCCATATTCATATCATTATTATTTCCCTTATTGTTAATTGTGGAATAAACATAAATAGAACCAGTAGAAATAATAGAACCTAATAATAAACCTACTAAAAATATAATAACTTTTTCTTTCATTTAAATTCTCCTCCCATATTAAAATAATATACAAATATTAAAATAATATTAAATTTTAATCTATACATACACCTTAATTTAAAAATAAATAAAGTTCTTAACTTAAAATTTCATTTACTTTGAGAATTCAGACAAAATTATATAACACAATTTATTGACATTAACATTTCACTTATTATATAATTTTACTAGGAACATTTGATGTGAGTGTCATCCTCCGATCTAAAAAAGAAAGGAGGTAGATAAAGATGAAAACTAAAACTTTTATTATAAAAGTTCTTAATCTCATTGCTATCATTTTGCTACTTTCTACCTTATTGGTATTAGTAATAAAAAAATAGACACTCTAACGCAATAATAGAGTGTCACCACATTTTTAGAGGAGACATTCACTTGCAAAACCAAATGTTCCTCTCTTTTATTTTATGCAAGTTCCCTTGACATATACATAATAACACAATTTATTAATATTGTCAAAAATTTCTGAAAGTATAACCTACTAGTTTATATAAATTTCATAAAAAATTAACCTATTTCAAATCATAAACCTCATCTACAGCAACACATACATCAAGAAAATGAGTAACAATAATTACTTATTT
>CAYSEZ010000094.1:0-3302 GCA_964430375.1 uncultured Mycoplasma sp.
AAATTAGTTAACTTTGGTTAACTAATTAATACTTTATATTTTTTAAATTTAAAGAAGCGTTATATATATCTTTTTTACTTATATCTTTATTTCTTTCATTTAATAAGTTAATACTTTCTTTTAAAGAAACATTTTCTTTTACTATTATATCTATTAACATAGCTTCAATTGATATAGTTTGTTTTTCTTCTTTTATAGAGTCTTTTTCTATGATAAGGGTATATTCTCCTAGATTAGATTTATCATTATTTTTTAAAGTATTTAATACTTCGTTTATATTACCATAGTAAGTTTTTTCATGTAATTTAGTTAGATCTGATGATAAACTTACCATTATATTACCTAAAGTATTATGTAAATATTCTAGTGTATTAATTATTCTATTAGGAGATTCATAAAATGTAAATGTATTTATATTACTTTTTTTAATATTTTCTATTAAATTAATTTTATCTTTATTAACTCTAGGAAAGAAACCATAAAAAGTAAAACTATCAGTATTTAAACCACTTATAGAAAGAGCCGTAATAACAGCGGATATTCCTCCGATACCGATTACTTCGATATTATTTAGTTTTGCTTCTTTTACTAATATATAACCAGGATCTGATATACAAGGAGTTCCTGCATCTGTAATTAGTGCAATATCTTTAGTTTGTAATTCTTTTATTATGTAATTTGTTTTTTCTTTTTCATTAAATTTATGATAACTAATTAATTTATTTTTTATATTATAATGATTTAATAATTTTATACTTACTCTAGTATCTTCACAAAGTATTAAATCAACATTATTTAAAGTATCTAGTGCTCTTTTAGATATATCATTTAAATTACCTATTGGAGTTGCTACAATAAAAAGTTTCCCCATATTATTCATCCTTTCCTATTTCTTTTTTTAATTCATCTAATATGTTTAATGCTTCGATTGGAGTAGTTTCTAATATATTTAATTCTTTTAATCTTTTTTCTATTTTATTTTCTTTTTTATTATCAAAATCTAAAAATAAACTAGTTTGAGTATAAACTTCTTTTTTTTGTTTAGTATTTTCATATACATTTAGTATTTCTTTAGCTCTTTCTATAATTTCATTAGGTAGATTTACTAGAGATGCAACATGTATACCATAACTTTTATCTACTGCGCCAGGTTTTACTTTATGAAGAAAGACTATACTATCTTTTTCTTCTTTTGCACTTACATGGACATTTTTTAAATTTCTTAAGTTATTTTCTAAACTAGTAAGTTCATGATAATGAGTAGAAAATAATGTTTTTGCTTTTATATGATCGTGAATATATTCTAAAATTGATTCTGCAAGAGACATACCATCATATGTAGCGGTACCTCTACCTAATTCATCAAATAGAATTAAACTATTTTCTGTAGCATTTTTAATCGCATTATTTGCTTCTTTCATTTCAACCATAAAAGTAGATTCACCACTTACTAAATCATCACTTGCACCAATTCTTGTAAATATTTTATCAAATATAGGTAGTTCTGCTTCTTTACAAGGTACAAAAGATCCTATTTGAGCCATTATACCTATTATAGCAAGCATTCTCATATAAGTAGATTTACCACTCATATTAGGTCCTGTTATTAAAAGAACATTTGTTTTTTCATCCATTATTACATCATTTGGAACATATTCTTTTTTAGATACTTTTTCTATTACTGGGTGTCTTCCTTCTTTTATATAAATAGTTCTTTTATCAGTAAGTTTTGGTCTTACATAGTTATTATTTTCAGAAACTACTGCGAAAGATAATAAAACATCTACTTCACTAAGTATACTAGATATTTCTTGAAGTTTTGATATATAATTTCTTGTTTTATCTCTTATTTCAATAAATAAATTATATTCTAAAGCCATACTTTTTTCTTCTGCATTAAGTATTAAATCTTCTTTTTCTTTTAAAGTACTAGTTATATATCTTTCAGCATTTGCTAAAGTTTGTTTTCTTACATAACCATATTCTTCTTTTATATCTTTAGTACTTCCTTTTGGGACTTCAATAAAATAACCAAATACTCTATTAAAACCTACTTTTAAGTTCTTAATACCTGTTTTTTCTTTTTCTTCTTGTTCTAATTTTAATATAAAATCTTTACCTCCAGTAGAAAGTAATTTTAATTCATCTAATTCTTTATTAAATCCATCTTTTATAATATTACCTTCTTTTACACTAACTGGGGCATCTTCATTTATTGAGTTATCAAGTAATTTATATAATTCTTCTAAAGTATCTATATTTTTATCAAAATTTATTTTTTCTAATATTTCTTTAATTTCTGGTAATACTCTTAAAGAGTTTTTTAACTGAATTAAATCTCTAGCATTTAAGTTACCATAACTTATTCTTCCACATAATCTTTCTAAATCATATACTTCATCTAATAGATTTCTTAATTCTTCTTTCAGTATAAATTCTGTTAAAAAAGTTGAAATATAGTTATATCTTCTTTCTATTTCATTTTTATCTCTTAAAGGGTTTTCAATATAATATTTTAGTGTTCTAGATCCCATCGCAGTTTTTGTTTTATCTAAAAGCCATAGTAAAGAATATGTTCTTTCTTTTAATCTTAAAGTTTCAGTAAGTTCTAGATTTCTTTTTGAATGAACGTCTATTTCTAATATTTTTTTATCATCTTTTACTTTTGCTTCTTTAAAGTGAGATAAAGTTCCTATTTTAGTTTCTTCTAAATACGATAATAAATGTTTTAAAGATGTTACAAGCCTCATATCTTTTATGTTTTCATATACATTTATATATTTATTTTCTAATATATTATCATTTATTGAAATAGAAATATTATAGTTTTCTCTTATTTTATTTAATATAGTTCTATCTATTTTATTATTAACTATTAGTTCTTTTATATTTAGTTTTAAAACTTCATTAATTAGTTTTTCATTATTATGATCTATTAATTTAGTATAAAAATCTCCGGTAGATATATCTGCATAAGAAAAAGCATAACAATGAGTAAAATCATATATACTTCCTATATAATTATTATCATTTTCATCAAGTGATGATTGATTCATTAAAGTTCCTTTTGTAATAACTTCAGTTATACCTCTTTCTACTAAACCATTTTTATTTGGAGGAGATAATTGTTCACAGATTGCTACTTTGTATCCTTTATTAACAAGTTTTTCTATATAAGTAAAACAAGAGTGATATGGAACTCCACACATAGGTACACGTTCTTCTAAACCACAATTTCTACCTGTTAAAGTAATTTCTAATTCTTTTGAGGCAGTAAGAGCATCTTCAAAAAACATTTCATA
>CAYSEZ010000095.1:0-3149 GCA_964430375.1 uncultured Mycoplasma sp.
ATTATAACTTTTTATTTAATAAAATACAATTGTTATTTTTAATGTTTTTATATCAATTAAAATTCAGATTTGAGGAAACTTTTAAATTTATTATTATCTTACTAATCTTTTTACTTTATGGGCATCTTTTCCTACTTCATCCCACATATCTTCTCTACCATATAGCTTTTCTTCACAAGATAGGTACTCTATGTTTCCTTTTTCATCTGACCAGCATTCTACAAAGACACCACCTACTATGTTTGATAGTCCTTTTTTTATTTGAAATGGAGTTTTATCACAGGTACAAGGAACTTCGATTACGTGGACATTTCTATATGTTGATGTATAAAATTTATGATAGTGACCAATTGCTAATATTTTTGGTTTATATCCACTTTCTAGTTCTTCGATTCTTTTTTGGGGATTATATGATAGAGCATAAGCGGAACCTCCACCTGGATGATCAAGCATTATTTTTACTCCATTTATTTCTTCAAGTACTTGATCTTGTCCTAGATAAACCATATCTTTACTTCTGCATTTAGGTATCCAGTATCCCAAAGTTGCTTGCCCATTTTTATAATGTGTTTCATCGTGACTTCCTAGGATAAATTTGGTAGTTATCCCATTTACTTGTGGATACATATCTACTACATATCCTGCTTGTTCATCAAAACCGTGTAAAAATACTTGTCTTGGTTGTTCTTTTCTTACACTTGAATAATCTCCATCTACTAAGTCTCCACAGTGGTATACTGTATCTATTTCTTTTTGGTATGCAATTTCATATAAGTCATTTAATATATGAAGTTGTTGTCTATTGTTACCTAGATGGGTATCTGATACTAGTAAGAATTTTGAATAAATGCATTCTTCTTTTGGAGGTTTTATTTCTTTTTGGACTTTTCTTATTTGTTTTTTTATAATTACTATTTCGTTATCTTCAGTAGTTATTAGTTCTATTTTTTTATTATATAGTGTATTTAATAATTCTATTAAGCCATATAATTCTATTTCTGTGATTTCTAGATTTTGTGAGTTTTCTTTTATTGTTTTGCCACTTTTAATACTTGAATATATTTTATTAATTTTATTATAATCCATTTTTTATTCCCCTTTTTAATATTTTTGCTTTTTCGTAGTCATTATCTATTGTTTGATAATATATATTATTACAAGTTTTATATGTTTTTAAATTTCCTTTTTTATCTGTTTCTAGTTCTATTATCCAGCCACCTACTGTGTTTGAATATTCTTTATCTTCCATTTCCCAGGTACTTGCACATACTGAAGGGATTGTTATTACTTTTACATCTCTATAGACGAATTTTTCGCTTTGAAGTAAGCCTCCATAAAGTATTATATCTGGTTTATCTTCGCTACGCATAGCATCTATCATTTTTTGAGTTCTGTAACTTTGAGTATATGGTTTGGTTGTGTTTCTTGAGGTTGCAAATATGTTTACGTTATCTACTTTTATGTTACATCTTCCATTACCGATGTATATTAAGTCTTTTCTTTTGTTTGTTATTTGTTTACCTATATCTATTTTGTTTTTTACTAGGTGGGTTTTATCTTTTTTTCCTGTGATAAAATAGGTTTTCATATCTTCTAGTTCTGGAAAGTGTTTTGTTACGTATTCTATTTGACTAACTGATGATGGTGCGATTAGGGTTTCTATCATATTATCAGACATATTATAAAGGCCTTCGGTAATGTTTCCTATTATTAGAACGTTTCTTACTCCTTCGTTATAAGCATTTAGGTATAGTTCATTTAGAATACTTTGTTGGGCAAATTTTGATCCTAGTCTTAAATCTGATAATACTAAAAATTTTATTTTGTTATCATCATCTGTTTTAAAAGTATATGTGTAGTCTTGTTTGTAGGTTCTTTCTCCTTGGTTTAAAAAGTATATATCATCTTTTTCTTGTACCATTACTATGTTTATTCCGTTATGTTTTAGAACTGAGATTAAACCTAGTATTTGTTCTTCTGATATATCTAGTTCTTCTTGGAGTTCGGTTAGTGATATTTTGTACTCGGTTAGTAATTTTAGTTCTTCTAGTAAGTCTTGATATTCATTTGTTAATTCTTTATTCATGTTTACCTCCATAAAAAATGGAGCCTAATATAGAATTTTATATCTTATATTAGCTCCTCCTTTAGTTTAATAATAACTTATTTTTATGAGTTTATCAAGATTAAATTTTATTTTTTTTAATATAGTTTGGTAAGGATTTAATTATTATATTTAAAAAGAAGATCAATTAAAATCTTCTTTGTTATTCATTAATTTATAACACTCTATTATATTATTTACTAACATAATAACAGTAAGTACTCCAACACCTCCAGGAACTGGAGTTACCATACTAGAAAATCCTATAACGTTGTTATCAACATCACCATACAATTTATCATCTTTTCTATTTATTCCAACATCAATGATAATAGAGTTTTCATTTACCATATCTTTATTTACTAAATATTTTTTACCTGCGGCAACAACTAAAATATCTGCTTTTTTAGTTATTTTTTCTAAATCTTTCGTTTTAGAGTGACACATCGTAACAGTAGCATTCTTTTCTAATAAAAGTGCCATTAAAGGTAAACCTACTAATTTACTTCTTCCAATTAAAACAACATTTTTTCCCTCTAAAGCAATATTTTCATATTCAAATATCTTCATAATGCCATAAGCAGTACAAGGAATAATACCATTTTGTTTAGCATATAAATTACCAATATTCTTACTAGTTAAACCATCAACATCTTTTCTATAATCTATTTTTTCTATTACTTTTGTACTATTAATTTCTTTAGGAAGTGGAAGTTGAACTAGTATTCCTGTTACTTCTTTATCTTTATTTAACTTATCTATTTCACAAATTAAATCATCTTCACTAATATTATCATACTTTTTATGAAGAAACTCTATACCCATCTCTTCACATAAATTCTTTTTATTTCTTACATATATGTTGCTAGCAGGATCATTTCCTACTTGGATAACAACTAATTTTAACTTATCATTTATTTTATCTATTTCAAGTTTTAAATCTTCTTTTATTTTATCTCTTATTGTCTTACAATCAATAATTTTAGTCATTTAGTCATCTCCTTAATAATATAAAAGTTATACTTCCGATTAATACAATTAATAC
>CAYSEZ010000096.1:0-3090 GCA_964430375.1 uncultured Mycoplasma sp.
CTAAAAAATATGATTCGTGTCTTATACCACATTTTTTAAAACCTACTTTTTCATAACATTTAATTGCACCATCATTAAAAGAAAATACTTTAAAATCTACACTGGCATATTTTGAAAATCAAATTAATATTTTAAAAGTAATTTTAAGGTTTCTGTTCCATAGCCTTATCACTAGATAAACAAAAGTCTCCAAGTACATATATAGTATCATTATCTTTTATAGTACTATTCCAGTTATCAATTATAGTTTTATTCATATCTTCTACTGTTTTAAAAGGTCTATTACAATATTTAATAATATTAGTATGATAAAAATGTGTATCAGAAATAAAATATATCATAATTACCACTTAATATCATTAGGAAACTTTCTATAATATACATCTTGTAAATGAATATTGTTTTCTTTAGCATATTTTTCTACATTTTTTTTCATCGCAAAAAATTCATCATAATTCCTATAATTAATTATTTTGTCTAAAATATGCATAATTTCTTTTTTTCTTTTTGTTTTACTCATTAAAATATAATCAATATCAATTTCATTACCCCATTGTGGAATAAAAATTTTATCATCAATAAAGGCATTAGTAAGACTTCTTCTTATTTTATTTAACTGATTAATTGTAATAACTTCAAGTAAAGAGTTTAAAACAATAGAATAAAAATAATTTACATAATGAATATTTTCATCATATATATCATTAAGCTTTTTACTATATTTATTAATAAAAAACTTAATCAAAATCATATCTAATATTAGATCAGGTAATAAAACATTAAAAGAATAATATAAATTGTTATCTGTAGCCTCTTCTTTTTTAATATCAAAACAATCTCTTTTGTACTCATCTAAACCATTATTTATTAATTCTATTTCCCTATCTCCTTGATAACCGTGTCTTACATCATATAAAAAGCCATATAAATGATTTTGCATAATAGACTCTTTATAACTACCAGAATCTCTACGTATAATATTATTAATTGTGTCATATAGAGTATTTAATTCATCATAATCTCCAGTTATAGTAATTCCAGTATAATTTTCAGTTAATTTTGTTTTTAACATAATATCACTCCTCTAAAAATATAATATCATATTTTAATATTATTTCATATAAAAAAAGATATATTTCTATACCTTTTATAAATGATAATACTTCATTGCTTTATTACTTTCTTCAATCGCCATCTGTTTTAAGGTATCTCCAAAATCAATTGAATAAGCATTAAATAAACCACTATAGATTATTTTATCTTTAAACATTAATAAAGTCATACCTACTACCATAGGAAGTTCATTTACGTTTACAACATTATCAAAGTTATCATTAACACCTTTCATCATATAAACTTTATTATTTTGTGCATCATATATTTTAGTATATTCTTTTTCATAACCACATATAGTTAGAAAATTACTTGTATAAGCAGTTTTAAACCCTTTTACTATATCAAGTTCTTCATTATTAAATTTATATTTATTTTCTTTTATAAATTTATCTATTATTTCTTTATGATGCCATAAGTATTCATCTATAGGTTTTAATACTGTTGGATTTAAATATTTTTGTTTATATATTTTCTTTATATCACTGATTTTATATAAATCATTAGTGTATTCAAGTAGTGCAAAGTATAATTTATAATATGTATCTGCATCTTTTTTAGATAAACAAGCGTCTGTTTGACGTTCGTTATCCATTTTAGATAATGTGTCGCTTACTTCTTCTTTGGTTTTTCCATATTCTTTAGGAGTTGCACCATTTAATGCAGCAGATGGTATTTCTTCTAGTGCGTCAAGTAATATTTTTTTATACTCTTCGTCTAGTTCTGCATCTTTTAAAACATCTTTATCATTAAACACTCTAGCAACTTGTAAAAGGAATAAAGATATAACTCCATCTACAGTACCATAGAATTTATCATATGCTTTTTTTACTTTAGGTTTACTAATTGGAAAATCATAATAGAAAATATCTATATAATCGATAGGTTCTATTTGCATTGTTCCAATATTAGAAAACTCTTCTCTTCGAGTCTTTAAATCATCCATAAACATTTCATAATCACGATAATATATAAATTCTTCTTCTCCAAGAGAAGGAATATCTTCATAGTAATAGTTACAATAAAAATGTACTAATGGAGAACCTAGTAAAGCATTAAATCCTTCTTTTGATACTTTAGTTAATGAACACATAATACTTTCTAATGCTTTTGTAGCAAGTTCTACATATACTTTAACAAATCCAATAAGTATAGCGAAAAAATCATCCATTTTTCTTTTGTTTTGTTTATTTTCTTCATATGATTTAATTGCACTATCTACTAAAGTTTTTTGCTCTTCATATACTTCCATTGTATTCATATCTAATATAAATTTTTCATATAAATTTGCTATTTCTCTACTATATTTTTCTAAATCTTTTTTATTTATTTTCTTATCTTTTAATTTTATTAAAAAATCTAATTCTTTATAAGTACATAATTGGTATACAAAATCCTTTTTACTCATTTCTTTTAATATTTCATCAAGCATTTTACTTCTTGTAATATTTTCATAGTCTTTAGTTTTATAAACTATTCTTTCATACATAAAATATAATTCTTCTTTTTTTAATTTTGCATAAACTTCTTTTAATTTCAAAACACTTCTCTCCTTTTTGTATATATAATACCACAAATGTTAATAAATTAATATAGTTTTTAACTAATTTTTATATTTATTTGTGATTTTTTAACTAATTTTTATATTTATTAATATTTATAAAAACCTCGCTAACGAAAATTAACGAGGCTTATATATCATGTGGTGCGGGTAAAGGGACTTGAACCCCCATGGATCTCTCCGCTAGATCCTAAGTCTAGTGCGTCTGCCAATTCCGCCATACCCGCAAAAAAATGGTGGACCCTGTAGGACTCGAACCTACAACCGACCGGTTATGAGCCGGGTACTCTAACCAATTGAGTTAAGGGTCCAGATACACTAAATTTTTCAGTGCATATTTATTTTATCAAAGCAATTTTAAAAAATCAATACTTTTTTTTATTTTTTTATATTTTTTTGTTACAGTTCAGTCAAGG
>CAYSEZ010000097.1:0-3057 GCA_964430375.1 uncultured Mycoplasma sp.
CAATAATTACTTATTTTCCTTTTTCGTGTACTTATTTTTTTAAATATATCTAATATCTAACTTTCTATTTGATTAACTAAATTACCTGTTGATTATCATTTTAGAAATATAGTATTAGTAGAACAATACGCAATAACTAATATAATTACACCTATCCTCCTTTATTAATTTAGATTTCTTAATAATTGTATTAACTAAATGTTAAATTAACATTAGATATTTTAATCTACATTAACTCCCTTATTAAATAATTTATTTCCTATAAAATAAATACCTATATCATAAATTAAATATATTATAGAACTAATTAACATCAAATTTTTAATAACACTACCTTTTACCATCGTACTTCTAAATATACTCATAATATCACTATTTAACAAACCTACAACATATAATAATACAACTGATAAAATAGATAAAGTCATATAAATTATAAAACCAATTAATACTGAATTTACTATTTTTTTACCATTATACTTGTGTCCAATTATAATACCAAGTATTCCAGAAAGGATCATAAATAAAATTTCAAAAAATATAGTAATAAATATAATCAATATTAAACTAATCATAGAAATATCAAAATATATAACAGAATCTTGTAATACATTTTTTAATAAAACATAAGTATCATTATTTAAAAAACCAATTACAAGACAAATAATTATTACAACAAATGAAGATAATAACGTAATAGAAGAAGTCAAAACTTTTGATAAATAAATTTTATTCTTACTAACAGGTAGTGTATGTGTTAAATAAGATTCATCTTTATATATATTTTTTATAAACCTAGCCCAGTTTCTCATAAAAAGATTTATCAAAATACTTATAATAATTGAAATAATTATACCTAAACATACATTATCTATTAAATTTAAAATAAAAGTAGATTCTGCACTTTCTATTATTCTAATAAAAATAGAAAATATTAATAACAAAATATAAAAAACTATTAAAGGTTTATAAACCCATTTTAAATCATATTTCAATAACTTACTTAACATCTAAATCTCCTCCTGAAAACTTCATCTATCGAAGCATTTTCTTTTCTTCTTAACTCATCAGATGATGAAATTAAAACTATCTCTCCATTATCTATAAATATAACTTCATCAAGTATTCTTTCTATATCACTTATTAAATGAGTAGATATAATTACACTAGCATCTTCATTAAAATTTGAAAGAATTGTATCTAGTATATAATCACGAGTCGCCGGATCAACACCTCCCAAAGGTTCATCCAATATATAAAGTTTAGCCTCTCTACTCATAACTAATATTAATTGTAATTTTTCTTGCATACCTTTAGACATTTTACTAACTCTTAAATCAAGATCTAATTTTAAATCATTAAGTAATTTAATTGCCTTATACTTATTAAAATTATCATAAAATTCTTCAAAGTATGTTAATATTTCGCTAACTTTCATATTCTTATCTAAATAAGTTCTTTCTGGTAAATAAGAAATATCTTTTTTAGATTCTATACCTATTTTATTACCATTAACTAATATTTCTCCAGAACTTGGCGTTAATAAGTCATTTATTAATTTAATTAAAGTAGTCTTACCTACTCCATTTTTTCCTAGTAAACCAATAATTTTACCATTAGATACCTTTAAATTAATATTTTTTAATACTTCTTTATTATCATAAGATTTACTAAGATTTTTTATTTCTAATAATTCCATTACTATACCTCCCTTAAATATTTAATTGAATCTGCTTTACTAAAACCAATTTTTTTCATACCTTCAAAATAACTCTTTGCTAAAGTAAGTGCATATTCATCTTTTAATTTTTCTACTACTTTTTCATCTTTTGTAACAAACTTACCATTAGTTCTTTCAGTATAAATAAGTCCTTGTTCTTCAAGTTCTATCAAAGCCTTTTGCATTGTATTAGGATTAACTTTAAAACTTATTGCAAAATCTCTTACTGATGGAAGTTTCTCACCACATTTAAAAGTACCAGAAATTATATAAATTTTAATATATTCAAGTAACTGAATATATATTGGAATATTATTATCAAATATTATATCCATAATTCCTCCTTTGTATTACTTCATTAATACAATAATATTGTATACCTATTTATATAATTAGTCAATAAAAAATATTTTATAATTATTGTTTTATTAAAATAACATAACTAACTCCTTCTGGAGCAATTATTTTATCATCTGGATTAAGCGTATTATAATCATAAAAATAAGTATTATTAACTTCCTTATAATTCAAATGTTCATAAATTAACATATTTGAAGATTCACAAATAAGTTCTATATCACTATAAGAATATAATGATTTCATTTCCTCTTTTGCACCACTAGCAAGTTTTTTATTTATTATTTCTTTATCAGTTTCAAAAACATTAGGATAATCAAACAAAATAGCACTTCCTTTTGGAATAACTTTAGATAATTCTTTTATCACATTTTTAAAAACATCTTTATCCAAATAATAACTTATTCCAAGTAAAGAACAAAATGTTTTCTCTTTTATATTATAATTACTACTTAATAAATCATTAAGAAAATCGCCATTAAAATCTGTTTTAATATAAGTAATATTTGTAGTATCCAACTTAGCTTTATTAATTCTATTTAATTTATCTTCAATTAGTTCTTTTTTATCAAGTTCAAAAACTTTTAACTTTTTATTTACTTTAAATGCTGATGTATCATATCCACTTGCTAATATTAAATATTGTTTTAATCCTAAATTAATTTCATTTAACAAATGATGTTCATTAAATATAGATCTAGCTAAAACAGAGGGTGCAAGATTATTATTTACAATCCATCCTAAAGGATTATCTCCATTATAATTAGGGTTAAAAAAAACAATACCTTGTTTCATAGTTTCTGATATTCTTTCATATTCATCCTCACTAATTAACCTACTAGCATAAATGTCATTATAAATTTTTATATTACTATTTTTTGTATGATAAAGCCTTGCAAAAGCACTAATTAAAGCAGTCATATTTTCATTCATAAAATTACCTCCATATACTTAATACACCTTAATAGCAATAAATACAA
>CAYSEZ010000098.1:0-2951 GCA_964430375.1 uncultured Mycoplasma sp.
ACGTTTCTATAATTAAATTATTTTTCTTAATTACAAAACTAATACTACCATTAATATCAGTTCTATAAATTTCACTACTCTTTAAATTATCTAAAACATCACCATTTGGATGCTTATACCTATTATTCTTACCAACACTAATAACAGAATACTTTGGTTTAACACTATTAATAAAAGAAAGACTACTACTAGTTTTGCTACCATGGTGTCCAACTTTTAATACATCAACATTATCTATTTCATATTCATTTAATAAATCTTTTTCCACCTCTACTCCAGCATCTCCCATAAACAAAAACTTATATCCCTCAATAACACCATATAAAACACTAGAATTATCATTTTCATTATCATATACTTTACTACCCAAAAAATATAAACTACTATTCCCAATAGAAATACTATTAACACTATTAGAATACTCTATTCCTCTTTTATCAAGTTCTTCAATTAACTCTTTTTCTAAATAATTATAATCACCCTTATTAAATATAACCTCATCTACTTTAAAATTACTAACAATATAAATAGCCTCCAACATATGATCACTATCCCCATGTGTTAAAACTAAAGTATCTATCTTTCTAATACCCTTACTCTTTAAATAAGGAATTATTTTATTCTTAGATATACTATAATTATTTTCGCCCTCATAATTTACTATTCCTCCAGTATCAATTAAAACAACATCCCCTTTAGAATAAATTAAACTACTATCACCCTGTCCTACATCAAAAGCTAAATAATATGTATTCTCCTTTAAAGGACAAAAATAATGAATAACCATAAATAACAAAATAAATAACAAATACTTTGACTTTCCTTTCTTTAACATAATAAATACAAAAGTAATTAAAACATAATAAATAACAACAAAAATAATCCCCATCTTACAAAAAATAACTTTAGGAAACGTAATACTATTCAAAAATAAAGAAACTTTCTCTAAAACATTAATAAATATATATAAAAAACTATCAAAAAAAGGGAAAATATAACTTATTATAACAAGAGGTAAAACTAAATAAGATATAAAAGGTACAAAAAACATATTATAAATAATAGACATAAAATTAACTTGATAAAAATTATTAACAACAATTGGATATCCTACTACAAAAGATATAAAAGAAGTAATAAATAATTTCTTAAAAAAATTCCCCTTTATAACACTAGAAAAACATATAAGATAAAAAGTAATAGTAAAAGAAAATAATAACCCTATATTATATAAATATAAAGGATTAATAAATATAATTATAACTAAAGTAAGTATTAAAACATATATAGACTTAACATCAAGTTTAAATATTTTATTTAAAGATAACAATATAGTAAATAAAGCACTTCTTAATATAGACATAGAATATCCAGTTAAAAACATATAAAAAAGTAAAAATAATATAATAAATATAAGTCTTTTATTATCACTTCTAACTATTTTTTTTAAAATAAAATTAATAATAAGTATAAAAACAGATACATGAAGACCCGATATAGCAAATAAATGACTAATACCATTTTCTTGATAACTAGTTTTAACTTCCTTTTCTATACTAGAATTATCCCCTAGAATAAGTCCATTTATATATGAATAAGACTTAGTAAGTTTTTTACTTCTTAAAAAAGCCATATTCTTTAATTTATAAAATATATTTTTATTTTCTTTTACAAGTTCTATTTCTTTAATATTTATATAATTATATATACCTTGATTATATAAATATTTTTTATAATTAAAAGTATTAGGAACAGTATTATTAGTAAGTTCTATTTTTTCCCCACTTATCCTAACCAAATCTCCCAAAGAAAAGTTATTAGTATCATCATAAATAACACCAAGTACTTTTTCTTTACCTTTTAAAGTATAAACTTTCTTACTATCAGAATCTTTTATATTAATAATAATAAACTCTTCATTAATAAAATCAGTATATAAACTTTCTCTTATTATAAAATTACTTATAATAAAATAAATTAAAGCAATGAATAATAAAGTAAAATAAAATAGTTTTTTGTTTAATATAATCTTTATTTTCTTCATATAATTACTTACTATCAAGTTGTTTTTCATCTATATATTCATAATTTAATTTATTTTCTTTAATTACAACTGATTCGCCTAAATTTTTTTCTATATCTAATCTAGCAACTTTTGCAGAGTGTCCTCCCATCTTAGCAACTTCCTTATTTTGTTTTAAACCTTGTGGCTTATGTTTTAAAGCAAGTCTTTTTGTAGCTTCTTCTGATAAATCAGTTAATATTATTTCTATATTATCCATATTATCTCTAAGTGATTCCTTACGAAGTCCTTTAAAATCTTTATATTCTCTAGCAGTCATACCAGACCACTCTTTATAAATTTCATTTGTAAGTATTGCATATTCTTTAGCTAAAGTTATACCTCCATCTTTCCATATATCTGTAAGTTCTCTTCTATCTTGTATTCCTTTTAATCTTTTAGCAATCCAATCTTCAGAATATCCTTTTGCCCTATATAAATCAATAGATCTTTGAGTAGCAATTGATGGATCAAATACTTCATTTATTCTTTCACTACCTAATTTAGCTAACCATTGTTTAATTGGTTCTGCATTTTTACTTGGAATTGACTCAATAATTCTAAACATTTCTTCAATATCACAAACATCAGTTTTATAATATTTACCATCTGAAGACTTTAATTTCAGTTGGTTACAATTTGTAACCGACTCATTTCCTTCTTTTATTAATCTATGTTTTAAAACTTTCCAATAATTTCTTGGATTATCACTTTCTGATATTACTCCGACTACATCCACAATACTTATAAAGTATTTTTCTTGTTCCTTATCCCAAACTGTTCTTATTGTTTCATTATTAAAAATCTTATTTACTAAATACATTTTATCTTGACTCATAAATACCTCCCTATATTTTACTTTTTATTATCTATTTGTTTTTTATCTATA
>CAYSEZ010000099.1:0-2924 GCA_964430375.1 uncultured Mycoplasma sp.
GAGGAAATATTAAAGTATAAAATAGGAACATGTATAGAACAAGTTAATTTAATGCATTATCTATTAAATAAAATTAATGTAAAAAATAAAATGTTTTGTTGTAGAATATTTGAACCAGATGATTATGGAAATTTAGAAGAAGAGGAACATATGCATTGTTTTTTACTTTACTATGAAAATCAAAAAGTATATCATATGGAACATCCTAATTTTGAAGAAAAAGGAATTTATGAGTATAGTTCAGAAGAAGCTGCAATAAAAACAATAGTAGATTATTATATAAAGTTAAGAGGTGGAAAAGATAGTCCAACGAAAGAATTTTTTGAAGTGCCAGTTGGTATTAGTTTTAAAAAATTTAATAAATATATAAATCATGTTTAAAAGGAGAAAAATAGAATGTCAAATTTATATATAATTACTGGACCAGCAGGAGTTGGTAAAAGTACAATTTCAAGAAAGATAGCAGAATCTAAAGAAAAATCTGTTTTAATAGAAGGCGATGATATTTATCATCAAGTTGTCGGAGGATATGTTCAAGCTTGGAAAGAAGGAAATCATTTAAACACATTTTGGAAAGTATGTATAAGCATAATAAGAACTTATTTAGAAGACGGATATGATGTAATATTTAATTACATAGTAACACCTACATCATTAAAACAGATGAAAAAAGAATTTGAAGATTATACTATAAAATTTGTTGTGTTATTAGTAGATGAAAAAACTTTACTTATTAGAGATAAGGAAAGACCGAAAAATTGTCAAATGAATGAACGTTGTATTATTTTATTAAATAGTTTTAAAAATAATAATTATAACCAACAAAATATTTTAGATACATCTAATATTACGGTCAATGAAGCATTTGATATTATTGAGAATGATAATAGATTTATCTTATAGAGGTATATAAATATGAAAGATAAAAAAATTAATTTTGAAGATATAACTAAAAATGCTATATCTTTTTTGTTCTAACATTTACAAACATTTTAATTCAGTAGATTAACTCATTATTTTCCAAATTAATAAAGATTTATTAGGAAATTTATTAGGAAATTAGTATAATGTTTAGTAATAATTGGAAAAGTAAATATGGTAGGAACTGGTGTTAGCATAGATATATAGACATAAAATTTCTAAAATTTAAGTATTTAGTTTTAATTCTTGTATTATTTTAAATTCAAGCATAAAAAATGTCCTCCTTTTTGGAAAGATAACATTTAAGTTTTGTATAAAATAAAAACTCACGATACCATATTGGTTCGTAAGTTGTTTTCAAATGGAGCATTTGCTAAACGGGTTATGCATACTTTTAATAAACAAATTCATTTGTATTTGATGTATTAATTATAACGGATATAATAAACTTATCAATAGGAATCAATAAAAGAAATTTGGCTATGTTGTAGAATTTGGGGGCTGTCCTTGTTTTTATTGAATATATTAAATATTCAAAAATGCTAGTAATATTACATTAGCCCCCAAAATGTCTAACGTAGCGAATTTTTTTAGAAAAAACACTATTGTATGCTATAATATTAATCAAAGGAAGTGATTTAATGAAATTTGATTATTTAAAAAAATTAATAGAAATAAACACTGTATGTGATAAAGAAAACAATAAAATAATAGATTATATTGCAAGTGTTTTAGAAAATATAGGATTTAAAAATGAATTTGTATTAGCAAAAGATAATAAGAAATGTTTAATATCAAAAAATAGGGATGATTGTAATTTGTGTTTTTTAGGTCACAGTGATACAGTAAGTTTTGATAATAATTGGACAAAAGATCCACTTTCGTTAACTATTTCTGATGGCAATTTATATGGGCGTGGTGTTTGTGATATGAAAGGTGGAATAGCAGCTTTTTTAGATGCAATATCAATAACAAATATTGACGACTTAAAAAAGGGAATAATGGTTATTATAACTTATGATGAAGAAATAGAATTTGACGGCATTAATTTATTAATTAGTAATAATAAAATAAAAGATATTCCTAATAATATTATTATTTGTGAGCCAACAGATTCAGTTCCTATAACTGCCTGCAAAGGTTGTATTGAATATAAAGTAGAATTTAATGGTGTTTCTACACATTCATCTAATATACCAAATGGAATAAATGCAATTAATATAGCAAATATTTTTATGAATGAATTAATTGAATTTTATAATGAAATAAAAAAGGAAAGAAATGATATTTATGATATTAGTTATACTACAATGAATATTTCTACAATAAATGGAGGAACATCTATTAATATTGTGCCTGATTATTGTTCTATTACATTTGATTTTAGGACAATATTAGAAAGTCATAATATTATAATTAATAACAAAATAAAAGAGTTATGTAGTAAATATAATTGTAATTATAATAAAATAACAGATGTATTACCAAGTATAAATAATGGCAATAATATAAATTTTATAGAAGAAATAACTAATAAAAAAAGTATAGGATATAACTATGTTACAGAAGGTAATTTTATTAATAAAAGTAATATGGTAATACTTGGACCTGGTCCAGTGACTGCACATGAAGTAGATGAGCATATAAGTATCGATTCATATAAAAATATAGTTAATGTATATAAAAAGATAATAGATAAATATTGTAAATAAAAATGCATATAAGGAGTATAATACTTGGGTGTGGATTATTGAAGGAAAAACTATCGAAGAAAATGTTATTAGAGAAACAAAAGAAGAGGTTGAATTTAATGTATACCAACTAGGGTTATACACAAAGACAGTAATTTTGATAAGACTAAAAATTGTGTTTTTATAAGATTGGTATATTTGTGTGAATTAAAATCAAAAATAGAAGAAATAGTTTTAAAGGAAGATAAACATTCTGAATATAAATTTATTAATTTATTAAATGAGTTAGAAAATGAAAAAATTTCTTCTTTT
>CAYSEZ010000100.1:0-2869 GCA_964430375.1 uncultured Mycoplasma sp.
ATTAAAAAAACTCATAATTTTGAGTTTATTTTTCTTCGTTAATAAAATTTTCATCAACATTTTCTTCAATATCATTCATTAATTTTTCTTCTTCGTTTTCATCTAATATTTCATCCCATTCGTCTTCATCTTCGTCTACTGCGATTCTAACTTTAGCATCTCCGACTATTTCAATACCTAGTTCTTTTTCAATATCATAAGCAATATTTCCATTTATGATATCTACACTAGAACAAGTAGGTTGTTTTAAACTTCTTACTATTATTTCTTCATTACTTGTTATATCACTTTCTCTTTTTCTTGATACTCCAAGTAATTCACTATATTTAATATTTTGTTTTGATACTAAAGTTTTTGTATCGTTATCATAAGAATACCAGATGTTAACATCACAAGATCCAATTACTCTTATTTTATCATTTTCTTTATGACCACTGAAATTATGATTTATTACCCAACAACCTAAAATAGTTGTAGGTATTTCTTCTGGTACTAAAGTATAATGATTAGAAAATGTTTTCTTTCCTTTACCTATTACTGTTTTAGTAACTATTTCTCTATAACTAGCCATAAGATTCACCCCTCAATATACTCTATGCTTTTATAGGTATTTTGTTGATAATTATTTGTATTTAATTTTAATATTTATATAAAATAATAATGTGATAATATGAAAATAAGACTTGGATATGCGTGTATTAGTAATATAATTGGTGTTTCTTCTAGTAAAGGTATAAGATTATCTAGTTTTAATAAGTTATCTGATATTGATAAATTTAATAAAATAGATAGTATAATAAAAGAAAATTTAAGTAATTTAGAGTCTTTAATTAGATATAATATAAAAAATAATATTCATTTTTTTAGAATAAGTGCAAAGTTAATACCTTTTATGGATTTATATAATATAGATTTATCTTTATATAATGATAAGTTTAAGAGAATTGGTAATTTAATTAATAAGTATAATATGAGAGTAGATGTACATATAGATGAATTTTGTGTTTTAAATAGTGTAAAGGAAGATGTTGTTATTAGAAGTATTAAGATATTAGAAAATTTAAAATTAGTTATGGATATGTTTAATATTTCTTATAATATAATTATGCATATAGGTTCTAGGGAAGGAGGGATAGATAGGTTTGTAAGAGGTTTTTTTTGCTTTCTAATGATTTAAAAAAGTTAATAATACTTGAAAATGATGATAAGTGTTATAATGCTAGTGAAACTATTGATTTATGTGAAAGGTTAGATATTCCTATGTGTTTAGATATACATCATCATTATTGTAATAAAAGTAGTTTAGATATTTCTTGTTATTTAGATAGAATTTATAATACTTTTAAAGGTAAAAGGGTGAAAATGCATTTTTCTAGTCCTAAAAGTAAAAAAGAGTTTAGGAGTCATGGTGATTATATTAATAGTAGTGATTTTATTAGGTTTATAGATATATTAAAGAAATATGATATTGATACTGATATTATGATTGAAGCAAAGGGTAAGGATATGGCTTTAGTAAAACTTATGTATGAGTTAAAGAGTTTAACTGATTATGTTTTTATAGATGAGAGTAGTTTTTATGTAAAGTTTTGAAAATTACTTTGTTTTGTTTTTATTTAATGTTACAATAGTTATGGTGATTAAAAATGGATAAGATATTAAATGATGCTTTAGAATTAGAATTTAAAAGACAAAACGAAAATATTGAGTTAATTGCATCTGAAAATTATGTTTCAAAAGATGTATTAAAGTTACAAGGAAGTATACTTACTAATAAGTATGCAGAAGGGTATTCTGGTAAGAGGTATTATGGAGGATGTGAGTATATTGATATATTTGAGGATACTGCGATTAAGTATTTAAAAGAGTTATTTGGTTGTAATTATGCAAATGTACAACCTCATTCTGGTAGTAGTGCTAATATGGGGGTGTATCGTGCATTATTAAATCATGGGGATAAAGTAATGGGTATGAATTTATCTCATGGAGGACATTTAACTCATGGGCATCCAATTAATTTTAGTGGTATTGATTATGAAATTATTTCTTATAATGTAAATCGCGAAACAGAGGAAATTGATTATGATGAATTAGAAAAAGTTGCGTTAGAAGAGAAGCCTAAAATGATAATTGCGGGTTGTAGTGCTTATTCTAAAGTAATTGATTTTAAGAGATTTAGAGAAATTTGTGATAAATGTGGTGCTTATTTAATGGTTGATATGGCTCATATTGCAGGACTTGTTGCAGCAGGAGTTCATCCTAGTCCAATTCCTTATGCTGATGTTGTAACTTCGACAACACATAAGACTTTAAGAGGTCCACGTGGAGGAATTATTTTAACTAATAGTGAAGAAATTATTAAGAAAATAAATAAAACTATTTTCCCTGGTATTCAAGGTGGCCCTTTAATGCACGTTATTGGGGCAAAGGCACAATGTTTTTATGAGGCTTTAAGTGATGAGTTTAAGGAATATCAAAAACAAGTAGTTAAGAATGCTAAAGCATTTTGTAATGAATTTATTAATAAAGGTTTAAAAGTAGTAAGCGGAGGAACTGATAATCATTTATTCTTACTTGATGTTAAAACTAGTTATGGAATAACTGGAAGTGTTGCGGAAAAAACTCTTGATAGAGTACATATTACTTGTAATAAGAATACTATTCCATATGATGAAGAAAGTCCTATGGTAACTAGTGGTATAAGACTTGGAACTCCAGCGATGACTACTAGAGGTTTTAAAGAAGAAGAGTTTGTTTTACTTGCTAATTTAATTGATAAAACATTAAGGAATATTGATAATGAAGATGTACTTAATGAAGTAAGTGAAGAAGTTCTTAATTTAACACATAAGTTTCCAATATATAAATA
>CAYSEZ010000101.1:0-2749 GCA_964430375.1 uncultured Mycoplasma sp.
ACTTCTGTTAAAGTAAATGCTGCATATGTTATTCCTATTACTAATGTAATTAGAAATAATAATAGAATTACCGGAAGGATCTTTTTTAATTTTTGTTTATAGACCCCCCCCCCGGCTTTACATAATTTTACACTTTTCATTTGTCAATTAATGTGTAAACTTTATTACACATATCCTCCTTCTTTATTTTTATGTATTAATCATATCAAAAAAAATACTTTATTTCAAGTACTTTTTTGATTTTTTTAAATTAATTTTTCATTTTCTACTATATCTTCTAAAGTATATCCATCTTCTCTATGTTTTTCAAGTAAAGTAAATACTTTAATAAACTGATCTAATGTTAAATCAATCTTATTACCTGTTTTATTATTTTCTACAGTTATAAATTCTTTATCTAAAGTATTACCAAATACTACTACATAAGGTGAACCTACTATTTTACTATCTTTTATTTTAGAACCAATAGATAATTCATTTCTATCATCGTATAAAACATTAACACCACTTTCTATAAGCAAATTATATGTATCTATTGCTATTTTAGTCTTATTATCATCATCTAATTTTGGAATCATATATAATGGATAAGGTGCTATATTAATAGGTAATGATATTCCTTCAAATTTATTATTATCATTATTTATAACACTATTTTCATAAACCATAGCAAGTGTTCTACTTACACCAATACCATAACAACCCATTACATAATTTTTTAAAGACATATCTTCTGATGTATATGTAGCATTCATATTTTTTGCATATTTATCTCCTAATTGAAATATATGTCCTAATTCTACTGCTTTTTTAGTTTCTAATGAAGATACATTTGTTATACCATATGTTTCTTTTAAATATATTTCATAATCTTCTCTTTCTAATAATTCTGAATTAAATGCTTTACCTGTAATATTATCAAATAATATATTATCTTCCCCAATTGGAGATATACACATAAATTCTTCTGATTTACTTCCTCCGATTAAACCACTATCTGCTCCAACTGGTTCTACATCTAATCCTAATGTTTCAAATATTTCCAAATATGCTTTTTTCATATTTTCATATTCTTCATCTAAATCTTTTTGATCCTTACCAAAACTATATGCATCCATCATTTCAAAAGATTTACCTCTAAGTAAATATCCCCTAGTTCTTATTTCATTTCTAAATTTTTCACCAATTTGAAAGAAAGTAACTGGTAAATTTTTATATGAAATAAGTCTACTTTGTGCATATTTTACTACTGCTTCTTCTGCAGTTGGAGCTAAACAATAATTACCCTTCTCTGTTAAAGTTCTAAACAATACACCATCTTCAATATACTTATCTAAACGACCTGATTCTTTCCAAATAGATTCAGGTTGAAGTAATGGTAATGATATTTTATTACAACCATATTTTGTTAATATAGAACTAATTACTTTAATTATATTTTCTTTTAACAAATATGGAACATGCCCATAAGCATAAATACCACTACCAAATTGATCAATTTGCCCAGTTTGGACAAGCATATCTTGTACTGGAAACTTATCATCTAAATCTTTAATTTTTTTTGATATTAATCCTATTTTTGAAACTTTCATTTTTACCTCCTTATTTATCTAACTATACATTTCTTTCCTTTAAATATAATTGCATATTCATATATTTCTTTTACTTTTTCTAATTCTAATTCTTTATAATATTCTTTTTCTTTCATTTGATTTAATGCTTTAATAGCCTGTTTTTCCATATTATCTTTTACTATTTTAAGTTCTATTATTATTCCAAGACTTCTATCATTTGTTATTATCATAATATCAAATCTACCACTACCAGCTTCTCTATTTGATTTTAAAATATAGTTACTATTATTTAAAAAGTAAGTAAATAATCCTAACATATAACCATGATAAAAATTCTCTTTTGTGTCATAGAATGATACACTTTTCATTATATCATTTAAAATATCTTCTATTTTTTTCTTATCATTTACTAAGAAAGCATTTCTAAAATCAAATGTTAATGTATTTACTAAATAATTATCTTCGATTAAGAAATTATTTAACATATTAGCAAACATATTTTTTATTTCATTATTAGGGATTACCCCTCTTAACATTTCATCTGTTATCTTAACATCTTTTGCTAGTGTTAAATATCCACTTTGTAAGAAGAAATTAATAATCATATTCATACTATTATTTCTATCTAGATCTAAAAATGTTACTTTTTCATCATATGTAAATGGTAATTCTTCTTTTTGAATTAATTTTTCAATAGTTATTTTTACATTATCATTAGTATTTCTAATAAGATTCATAATTAGTTCATTTCCTGAAGTATTTACCCAATAAGGTACTAATTCTTTTCTTTTTGCATAATTTAATATACTCCATGGATTATATATATCTACTCCGTTAAAGTTATACCCATCATACATATTTTTTACTTCAGTACTTAACTCTAATCCATAATAATTTAATAATTCTTTTGTTTCATTAGTAGTAAAACCAAAATATTCATTATATTCTTTATTAATAATAGAATAAACTTCAACATTGTTTAAATCACTAAATAAACTTTCTTTACTTATTCTTAATACTCCAGTCATAACAGACATTTCTAAGTATTCATTTCCTTTTAAACTACTAGAGAATACTTCTCTTATAAAAGATACAATATCATTATAAAAATTGTTTAAATAACCTTGCTGTATAGGTACATCATATTCATCTATTAATATTATTACTTTTTTATT
>CAYSEZ010000102.1:0-2748 GCA_964430375.1 uncultured Mycoplasma sp.
CTATTTTTATTGATAACATTACTTTTTGGTGTTGCAATTACTATGAGAAGTAACCACATTTATAAATTTATAAATATAACTATAAACATAATTTTATTTTATAAGGAGTGATAAGTATGACACATAGAAAATTTGCATTTTTATTAGGATTTTTAAGTCTTGTTTTATTATTTATATTTTATGTTTTAATTTTATTATTATTTTTATTAATTTTTAAATTATCAAATAAAAATAAATTATGTAATAAAATAATTTTAAGGTTATCAAAAATAAAAAATTTAAAAGTAATAATTGCTCTTTATTTTCCGGCCTTTATATCAGTTATATGGGTTGTAATATTAGTTTTATTATATATACATCCAGTGGATAAATATTTTTTTAAATTTGATACAGTAGAGGATGCATTTAAATATTATTATCCTGAAGAAAATATACGTAATGTTATAGAAAAAGATGGATATTATTTTATAGAATCCAAAAGCACTTTATTTTTAGCACAACAAAAAGATGATGAATGGTTAATAGAATATGCTAATTTATCTTATAAAAAAGAAGGAGATTTATTAATATTTGTTCATGAAATAAAAGGAAAAGATTTATATTATATATTAATATCTGCTACTAATGATAGTGAAGAAATACCATTAGTTACTGATACTTTAAATTCTACTTTTTCTAATTATTCATTTCCCTATAGTGGTATAAATATCTATAGTTATGATTTTATGACTGTGATAAAACTTTCAAAACAAGAATTAGATAATTATTATATATATTACAATGATGATAAAATAAAAGTATTTGAAAATTTAAAATAGAATTTTAATAATATTAATAAAGGATGTGATAATTATGACAAAAAAACAAAGGAAGAGAAGAGAAAAAATTTTAGAAACTATACTTAAAGTATCTACAGTAATGATGTGGTTAAATTTTATATTATCTTTTGTTTGTGTTATTTCAAATAATGAAGAATTAGCTGAAACTTTTATAATTTTATATTTTGGATTTGGCTTTATAATGATGATTATAATACCTCTTGGATCTTATCTTTTAGAAGAAGATGTTAAAAAAGTAAAAAAGAAATTAAATATAACTTCATATGAGGATTTTAAATTTAAATTAGAAGAAGAAATTAAAAAATATGATTATAAATTAAAATATGAAACAGATGATAATATAATTTATACTAAAGAAGAGAAAAGAAAAGTTTCATTTATTAATATAGTAAAAATAGATAAATTAACAAATAAAAAATTTGATGATATTGATATTTTCTTTGGTAAGTTTTTAAGTGATAATTATCCAGATAATATTGGAGAACAATATGGAAAACAAGCATGGTTTTTACCTATAATATGCATTGAAGAAGAATCAAAATGTTTAAAAGATTTTTTAAAAGTTAATGGTCCATCTGTGAATGTAGCAAAACTACCTATAGTAATTAATTTAAAAACTAATGAAATGTATATAAATAATGGGAAACCAATATATGGAAAAAAATCATTTGGTAAGTTAAAAGATCATTTTGAAGAGATGTTTTCTTCTTTAATTAAATAATATAAAAAATAGAAATTATTAAGTAGTTTCTATTTTTTAATAAAAAGTATTATTTTTGCTAGAAAAATAGGCAATGATATGTTATATTATGTATGTAATATTAACGATAGTTTGAAAATTATTTTTTAGACTAGAGTGGGAATTAAAATAAATTTTAATAATATTGGTAAAGGGTGTGATAATTATGACAAAAAAACAAAGGAAGAGAAGAGAAAAGATTTTAGTGATAATTTTTAAAACATCTACGATATTGTCGATACTAAATTTTGTATTATTTGGTGTTGCTCTTTATGGTTTTTCTAATGAAAAATTAGCTAAGACTTTTATAATTTTATCTTTTGGATTTTGCTTTATAATGATGATTACAACTTCTTTTGGATCTTATTTTTTAGAAGAAGATGTTAAAAAAGTAAAAAAGAAATTAAATATAACTTCTTATGAAGATTTTAAATTAAAATTAGAAGAAGAAATTAAAAAATATGATTATAAATTAAAATATGAAACAGATGATAATATAATTTATACTAAAGAAGAGAAAAGAAAAGTTTCATTTATTAATATAGTAAAAATAGATAAATTAACAAATAAAAAATTTGATGATATTGATATTTTCTTTGGTAAGTTTTTAAGTGATAATTATCCAGATAATATTGGAGAACAATATGGAAAACAAGCATGGTTTTTACCTATAATATGCATTGAAGAAGAATCAAAATGTTTAAAAGATTTTTTAAAAGTTAATGGTCCATCTGTGAATGTAGCAAAACTACCTATAGTAATTAATTTAAAAACTAATGAAATGTATATAAATAATGGGAAACCAATATATGGAAAAAAATCATTTGGTAAGTTAAAAGATCATTTTGAAGAGATGTTTTCTTCTTTAATTAAATAATATAAAAAATAGAAATTATTAAGTAGTTTCTATTTTTTAATAAAAAGAAAACTAATAAAAGTTTTCTAACATTTACAACCAGAATAATTTATATCCCGCGCCATCTGGAAGCGGTTAACATTTACTAATGATTTTGTAATTCTAATATGTTTATTACAAACATATATCTATGCTTTACTATATTTTTCTTTACCTGTCAAAAAAAATCAATATTTTACATTATATTATATGTTATTATTACTTTTTATTTATACTTTCATTATCATTTTTAATAAACTCTCTTAACATCTTTG
>CAYSEZ010000103.1:0-2626 GCA_964430375.1 uncultured Mycoplasma sp.
AATTAATTTTTATTTATCTATATAATTTATTTGTTCTAATAATATACCAGTACCTTTTACTACACTAAGTAATGGATCATCTGATATATGGATTGGAACTTTTAATTCTTCTTTTAAAACTATATCTAAATCTTTTAAAAGTGCACCTCCACCTGTTATTGTTATACCGTTTTCTATAATATCTGAAGATAGTTCTGGAGGAGTTTGTTCTAGAATTTCTTTAATTGAATTTATTATTTTTTCTATACTATTATGGAGTGCATTTGCTATTTCTTCATTAGTCACTGTTATTGTTTTAGGAAGACCTCCGATTAAGTCTCTACCTCTTACATCTAGTTTTTCTTTTTTTACTGGATTTTTCGCAGTACCTATTTCTTGTTTAATTTTTTCTGCAGTTTTTTCTCCGATTAAGAGTTTATATTTTTGTTTTATATAATTAATTATATTTTCATCAAAAGTATTACCTGCGACTTTTATTGAAGAACTAGTTACTATATCTCCGAGTGAAAGGACTGCGATATCTGTTGTACCTCCCCCAATATCTACGATCATATTTCCTATTGGTTTACCTATATCAATTCCTGCTCCTAAGGCTGCAACTTTTGGTTCTTCTTCGACAAAGACTTTTTTTGCTCCGAGAGATTCTGCGACTTCTTTAATTGCATTTTTTTCTACTTTAGTTATATTTGAAGGACAACATATTATTATTCTAGGTTTAAATACTTTATTTTTTAAATTTATTCTTTTAAATAGATAATCAAGTAATAGTTCTACCATTTCAAAATCTGCGATTACTCCATCTTTCATAGGTTTAATTGCTTTTATTTTACCTGGTGTTCTACCTAACATTGTACTTGCATCTTTTCCAAATGCAATAGGTTTTTTACTTTCTTCATCTATTACAATAACACTAGGTTCATCTAGTATTATACCTTCTCCTTTTGAATAAATTAAAATATTTACTGTACCTAAATCTATTCCTATATCTTTAGATAACATATTAATCCTCTTTATTAAAATATTCTTCTGGATCTATTGCTTCATTATTATTATAAAGTTCAAAATGTAAATGGTTACCTAGTTTACTATTAAATTTATTAGTACTACTTTGTGCAATTTCTTCTCCTAGAGATACAGTATCATTTTCACTTACTAATATTTCATCAACTGATTGATATATACTTATTAAGTTATTACTATGTTCTATTTTAATAGTTTTACCATTTATATCATCTTCTGTTATAGATATAACTTTACCATCTAAAATAGAATATACTTTAAATGTATTTTCACTTACATAATCTATTCCTTTATTTTGAATATATGTTCCTTCATAATAAGTAATAGATTTTTCTTGTATTTCTTCATCATCATTAGAGTCATAAAAATATAAACCAATAGTAACTGTTTCATCTTTATAAGGTTTACTAATATTACTAATCTTTATTTCATCTTTCATAACAGGAACTACATTATCTGTTAATACTTCATAAGATACATAAGTATATCCTTGCTCACTTAATTTAACTGCGACATTTTTTGATGCAATTAATACATAAGTAATTAAGAATACTAAACTAATACTCATAAAAAATATTGCATTTAACATATATTTTTTTATATTTTTTTCTATCATAAAATCACCCTATTAAGAGTTTTAACAACTTAATAGGGTTTTATACATAAAATTAAAATATTTTTGTATTTTCTAATATATCATATAGAAAATTAACTACTAAATATATTTCTGATAGTGCTAGAAAGAAATAAAATAGCCTTGCTTCAATTACTTTATTTTTTTTAAAAATACTATTTATATTTATACTAGTTAAAGAATATATAACTAGTGGAATAACTATTATATAAAGTATTAATTTAATCATTTTCTAACTCCTTTATATCATTAATTCTTTTTTGATATGAATCATTTTTTATATAATTAGTAGTTAAAAATGTATTAATAATAGTTTTTGTTTTAATAAAAGATGTATTACCACTTATTGCAATAACATTTGCATTATTATGTAGTTTAGAGTAATAAGCTTCTTTTTTAGTACTTACTTTAGCACACATAATATTTTTCATTTTATTTAAATAAATAGACATACCTATTCCTGTTCCACATATTGCTATTCCAATAGATACTTCATTACTATTTATAGCGTTTCCTAATATAGAAGCATATTTTGTATAATCAGTTTTTTCTTCATTAAATGTTCCGTAATCTATTATTTTATAATTTTTTTCTAAATATTTTATTAGTTTTTGTTTTAATTTAAAACCACGATGGTCACTTGCTATTCCTATTTTCATAATTATCCTCCATTTAATATAATTTTATCATTTATAGTATAAGTTGTAAATTAAAAATAATATAAAATATTACCAAAATATCAATATTTTTAATGAAATTTATGTGTATATAATATAAATATTTGCTACAATTAATTTACGAACACTTGATAGTTGGGTGCTACCTCTTTATTAAAATATTCATTTTATAAGGAGGCGATGCTTATGAGTAAAAAAGATCTATTAGTAACAATCTTTTTGATGATTAACATCCTTTTACTTATAGGGTTACTATTTGTAATTCTTATATAAAAAGTGCACCTAACTCAAAAAA
>CAYSEZ010000104.1:0-2611 GCA_964430375.1 uncultured Mycoplasma sp.
TTATGTTAAAAAAATACTGTAAACTTAATATTAATAATTATTATAAAATGGATTATATAGTTTATTTACCAGAAGAAATAAAACCTAATTTACCAGTATTATTATTTTTACATGGTATTGGAGAAAGAGGAGATAAAGTATCGGATATAGAAAAATATGCTTTACCAAAATACATGAATAAATTTGATATACCTTATATTGTTATCGCACCACAATGTAGTGATAGTAATTTTTGGGACTATCATTTAAGAGATGTAGAAGAGATTTTAAAAGAAGTTTATAATGAATATAAGTATGATACAAATAGAGTATGTATTTTAGGAAGTAGTATGGGTGCGTTTGGTGCATGGAATTATATTATGTCTAGACCTAATTTATTTAAAGGTATAGTTTCTGTATCTGGTGGTATAATGTTATCAATAAAAGAAACATTATTACCTTTAAAAGATAAAAATATTTTAATATATCATGGAACAAGTGATGATGTTATAGATGTTAATGAAAGTATAAATGCTTTTAATAAACTAAAAAATATTGGTTCAAAAAATATAGAATTAAAATTAATAGAAAACGATAATCATTATTTATCATCTCATGCATTTAAAGATAAATATTTGTATGAATGGTTAAATAAAAATATATAAGTAGGTGGTAGAATGAAAATAATAAGTATTGGAGATTTAGTAACAGATTTTTATTATAAAAATAATAAATTAGTCGGAGTAAATGGTGGTATGAGTAGTCATAATATAATTACAAATATTGCTAAACTTGGAATAGATACCGCTGTGATAGGTGTATGTGGAAATGATATAACAGGTACTATTTCCATAGAAAGTTTAAAATCACTTGGAGTAAATACAGATAATATAGAAGTATTAAATGATATTAATACTAGATGTTTTCATGTTTCATATATAGAAAATAATAATAAATTAGAGTTTAAATCTAAAAAAAGATGCCCAGTTTGTAATAAAAAGAAATGGTATGATGAAAGTATGATTAATCCATTAGAAGTAATAAACAATATAGATAAAGATGATATTTTAGTATTTGATAATCTAAATAATAAAAACCAAATAATTATAGATAAACTAAATAATAAAAAAATGCTTGATTTAGGACAATATTTTGAATTAGATAATTATACTAATGAAGAAATAATTAATAAAATAAAAAATAAATTTGATTTAATTAACTTAAATGAAAGAGTAGAAAAATACCTAAAAAATAGATTTTCTTTAAAAAACTTAAAAGATATATATTCTTTATTAGAACCAAAAATGATTATTATTACTCGTGGTGCTAAAGGAGCGGATTTTGTTTTTAATAATAATGAAGTAACAAAATTACTAAAAACATCAGGAAATGAAATTGATTCAACTGGCGCAGGAGATGCATTTTTTGGAGTATTTATTAGTGAATATGTAAAAAATAATTATGTTATTGATAATGAATTTATAGATAAAAGTTTTACTTTAGCTACTAAAATAACTAAAAAAGTAGTTAAAAGTTTTGGTGCTAGAGGTCATATTCAAAAATTATATAAAATAGAGCAAGTAAAAGATATTTGTACATGTGATGATTTTAGAGTAAAAATAAGAAAACAAATTAAAAGATGCAATCTAAATATTAATAATTTAGAAACAAGATTAATTAATACCATTAATAGTAATGCATATGATAAATTATTAAAGATAGATTTTGAATATCTAAATGATATAGCATTTATAGGTACAGGAGGCTCATTTTCTGGAGCGGTTTTCTCTTCTAAAGTAATAAATAATTTATATGGAACTAATATAATTGTTTCATACCCAAGAGATTTTTATTATAGAAATAATAAAAAAATAGAGAAAGTTTTTCTATTTACTTATTCAGGTACTACTAATGATTTAATTATTTCTACTAAAGATATTGATAACAATAATAAATATATTATAACTAAAGGAGAAATAAATAAAATAATAGAAAAAACAGATATTCCAAGAAATAATATTATTTCCTACAGAAGTACCAATAACAAAGGAAAAGAAAGAGGTTTTCTATCTTTTGAAGGAGCACTTGCACCATCTAGTTTATTTTTAAAATTATATTTAGATAAAATAAATATTAATGCAGAAAACTTTATTAAAGATAGTATAAATTATTGGAAGAATTATTTTGATAATTATTTTAAAGAAAATAAAAAAGATTTAAAAGAATTTTTTAAAAAAGGTAATTTTATTAACTTATTTACCGGAGATTATACAAGTTCTGCAAGTTATGATTTAGAAAGTAAAATAATAGAATCTGGTATTTATGACTTATTAGTACATGAAAAGAAAAATTTTTCACATGGGAGATTCATTAATTATGAACATTTAAAACATAATTATAATATTTATTTTAAACAAAAAACTACAAGTTTATATGAAGAAAAACTATTAGAATATCTAAAAAATGATAATACTATAATAATAGAAAGTAGATATGATGGTGTGTTATGTGAATATGATCTTTTAATGGCATCTAATTATTTAATATATTATATTTCTAATTTATTAGATATAGATATTTCTAAACCAACTTATAGTGATGAATCTATGAAAATATATTTTTATAAAGGAGA
>CAYSEZ010000105.1:0-2566 GCA_964430375.1 uncultured Mycoplasma sp.
ATATTATACCTATTTTACTCATATTTACCTCATTAAATCATCTATTCTTCTTACTTTTTGAAATTTATTTTTTAAACCCCAGCTGTCAATATCATTATCATTTTTATTAAAAAACATAGGGTATCCTCCATTATATTCAAAGTCAATTAGATTACTTACACTATCATCAATTAAAATATTGTTTTTAGCACTTACAATATCAGTTTTTTTAAATAAATATGGAACAAGAATTATATTTTGTTTTACTCCATTTTCTCTTAAAAATCTTATTTTTTCATTTCCTTCATTTTCCATTGAATGAACTTTAGTAAGTATTGTAAATGAATTTATATTTGAATTTTTTAATATATATAATGCATCATTTAATTCTTTTGATTCATTTATAATTTGTCTCCAATTGCTATTTATAATATAATTAATTTTATCTTGTTCAGTAAGATTAAATCTATCTTTATTTAATCTCCAATTATAAAATAAAATATCTTCAGTATCTAATATTACTCCATCAAAGTCTACATATCTCATAAAACAAAACCTCCAAATATAAAATCTATTTATCTATTTTTATTCCTAATATACTTAATTGATCAGAATTTACAACATTTGGGCATTCACTCATTAAACAAGATGCTGATGTTGTTTTAGGGAATGCAATTACATCTTTAATATTATCTGTTTTAGATAATAACATAGTTAATCTGTCTAAACCAAATGCAAATCCTCCGTGAGGTGGAGCACCATATTTAAATGCTTCGATAAAGTAACCAAATTTATCTTTTGCTACTTCCATAGATAGTCCTAGGGCTTCAAACATTATTTCTTGTACTTTAGGATCGTGTATTCTAATAGAACCACCACCTGCTTCGTAACCATTAATAACCATATCATAAGCCTTTGAGTAGCAGTTTTCTTTATCAGTTAATAGTTTATCTATATCTTCATCTTTTGGAGAAGTAAATGGATGATGACACGCTACAAAGCGGTTTTCTTCTTCGCTCCATTCAAATGAAGGAAAATCAGTTACCCATAGTAATTTATAATCATTTTTATCTATTAAATTTAAGTCTTTAGCTAATTTGCATCTTAAAGCACCAAGAGAAGTTTTAACTATATTATATTTACCAGGTACTATTAAAACTAGATCATTTTTTTCTAAATTTAAAGTTTCTTTTAATAAGTTAAGTTCTTCATCTGTCATATTTTTTACGATACTACCAGTAATAGTGTCTTCATATTTTAAATAAATTAAAGTACTTGCTTTATATTCTTTTACAAAAGAAGTTAATTTATCTATTTCTTTTCTAGAATACTTATCTGAAGAATTTTTTACTACTAAAGCATTTACTACTCCGTTTTCATTTATTATATTTTTAATAAATTCTATACTAGTATTTGTAAATACATTAGTAATATCATTTATCTTCATATCAAATCTTAAATCAGGTTTATCACTTCCATAATATTTAATTGCATCATTATATTTCATACGCATTAAAGGAAGAGTAATTTCATAATTAATTGTTTCTTTAAATAAAGTTTTAATGAATTTTTCTCCAATATTCATTACATCATCTTCATTTACAAAAGACATTTCTACATCTACTTGAGTAAATTCAGGTTGACGATCTGCCCTTAGATCTTCATCTCTAAAGCATTTTGCTATTTGAAAATATTTTTCTATACCACTAACCATAAGTAATTGTTTATATAGCTGTGGAGATTGTGGTAATGCATAAAAATTACCTTTATTTACTCTAGAGGGTACTAAATAATCTCTAGCTCCTTCTGGAGTAGATTTACCTAGAATTGGGGTTTCTACTTCGATAAAATCATTATTAGAAAAGAAGTTACGAGTAGATTGCATTATTTTATGTCTTAAAATTAAATTATCTTTTATAGTGTTTCTTCTTATATCTAAATAACGATATTTTAGTCTTAATTCTTCACTAGCAGTACAATTATCATTTATTTCAAATGGTAAATCACTTGAAGTATTAATAAGTTCTAAAGAAGTTACATCTACTTCAATATCTCCGGTTAAAAGATTACTATTTTTATTTTCTCTTTCTTTAACAATTCCAATTACTTTAATTACATATTCACTTTTTAAAGTAGAAGCAAGTTCATAATAAGAGTTTTCGGGTTTAATTACAAGTTGAATAATTCCACTTCGATCACGTAAATCTATAAAAATAAGTCCTCCAAGATTTCTTTTTTTACTAACCCATCCAAAAAGTTCTACTTCTTCAGTTACATTATTAATATTAAAATTAGTATTCATATTTTTTTTCATAATATCATTCCTCTCATAAAAAAACAGTTATATCCCAAAGGGACGAATAACTGTTAAATCCGCGGTACCACCCAATTTATTATATTACTATAATCACTTACTTGATAACGGTTTTTACCGGCTTATTAGAAATAAGCAACTTAAAGGTGTCAAAGATTATAACTTTATATTAGTTTACACCAAACACTAACTCTCTATAATATTATTATAATCTATTCCTCATCAACGTCTTTAATTAGATTATATAATAATTATTTAATTTTGTAAAGGGGG
>CAYSEZ010000106.1:0-2420 GCA_964430375.1 uncultured Mycoplasma sp.
TTTTTGCTTAAAATTGACTAATAAAAAAGTAGACATTTTTGCTAAAAAATCACAAATTATTTAAAACTTTAAAATTATTTATCTGTAGAACCAAATCCACCAGTTCTTTCTCCACAAGAAATATCATTATCTACTACTAAATATTTTAAAAATATCCCTTGTCCAATAACATCACCTTTTTTTATAGTAATAGGTTCTTCTTTTATGTTATAAAATGCAAACATTATTAATCCGTCGTTATCTATATTACCATAATAATCTTTATCTATTACTCCTACTCCATTTGCTAAAACTAAACCTTTTTTCTTTGGATTAGAACTTCTGTTACAAAGCATTAAATACTCATCATCTTCCATATATGCTTTTAAACCTGTTTTTACAAGTGTAGGATTACTTCCTAATTTAAAAGGTTCAATTATTATATCCTCAGCTGATTCTATATCATATCCTGCTGAAAATTTAGTTTTTCTAACTGGCATATTTATATTTTCATTTTCATATCCTTTTGCAACTTCAAATCCTCTCATTATATATCTATCCTTTCTTTGTATAAAACTATTTTGTTTTGTTTTAAAGATTTTTGTACATCAATTACTCTTTGATTAGAAGAACCTTTCCATTTTAAAGTAAAATCATGTAATTCATCAACATATTGTCCATCTACTAAAACATCTATATATTTCATTACTTCTTCATCTTTTTTATTTTCAAATAAGAAACCAGTCCATACCCAAAGTGTTTTATTTTTAAATTTTTCTTTAAAAGCCTTTGCAAGTTTAGTAGTATTTTCTATATTTTTAGGATGAAGTGCTTCTCCTCCTAAAATTGATAAACCTTCAATATAGTCTTTATCACATAATTCTAATACTTTATTTATAGTATCGTCTGTAAACTTTTTACCTTTATTAAAATCATGTGTCTCAGGATTAAAACAATTTTTACAATTAAAAGTACATCCTTGCATAAATATAGATACTCTAACTCCTGGACCATTTGATATATCCATTGTTCTTATAGTATTATAATTCATTATTCTTCAAGCTCCTTATTATCAACATGTATAACTCTTTCTTTTATTTCTTCAGTTCTACCTTTATTCCAGAAATTAGTTCCTATATAACCACAAGTTCTTCTTGCAACATTTAATTTATCATGATCTCTATTACCACAGTTAGGACAATACCATTCTAGATTATCATCTAATAATATTTCACCATCATAACCACATTCTTGACAGTAATCACTTTTTGTATTTAATTCTGCATACATAATATTATCATAAATAAATTTAATTATTTCTACTACTGCTTCTAGGTTATTAGAAAGATTTGGTGTTTCTATATAACTAATTGCACCACCTGGTGATAATTTTTGGAATTTACTTTCAAGTTTTAATTTAGTAAATGCATCTATTTCTTCAAAAACAGGTACATGGTATGAATTAGTAATATAGTTTCTATCTGTTATTCCTTTAATAGTACCAAAACGATCTTTTAAACATTTTGCAAATTTATATGTAGTAGATTCTATTGGTGTACCATATACACTATAATCTATATCTTCTTTTTCTTTCCATTCTTTACATTTATCATTTAAATAAGTCATAACTTTAAGTCCAAATTCTTCTCCTTTTCCATTATCTGTATGAGAATTACCTGTCATAAATTTAACACATTCATAAAGTCCTGCATATCCAAGTGATATAGTAGAATAACCATGATGTAATAATTCGTGAATACTTTCTCCTTTTTCAAGTCTAGCAAGTGCTCCATGTTGCCATAATATTGGTGCAACATCACTAGTTACTTTAGATAATCTTTTGTGTCTTATTTGAAGTGCTCTATGGCATAATTCTAATCTATCTTCTAGTATTTTAAAGAATAAATCCATATCTTTATCAGCAGATAATGCAACATCTACAAGGTTAATTGTAACTACTCCTTGATTAAATCTACCATAATATTTACCCTTACCTGGTACGTAATTTTTAGCTTTTGCAATATTTCCTAAACTAATAGATCTATCTGGTGTTAAAAATGATCTACAACCCATACAAGGATAACATTCTCCTTCACCATATTCATTTTTCTTAAGTTCTAACATCATTTTTTCAGATATATAATCTGGTACCATTCTTTTAGCGGTACACTTAGCAGCAAGTAAAGTTAAATAATAATACTTACTATCCTCATGAATATTATCTTCTTCTAGTACATATAAAAGCTTTGGAAATGCTGGTGTAATATATACGCCTTTTTCGTTTTTCATACCTTGGATGCGTTGACGCAACACCTCTTCAATTAGCATTGCAAGCTCCTCTTTGTATTCTTCAGTTTCGCCTAAATACATACAAACACTTAAAAACGGAGCTTGACCATTTGTTGTAGTCATTGAGTTTATTTGGTATTGGAATGTTTGTA
>CAYSEZ010000107.1:0-2260 GCA_964430375.1 uncultured Mycoplasma sp.
TTCTAAGTGAAACTGTTAATGAAGATGGTTCGGTTACAATCAAAATCAGAAAAAAGGTTAGTGGATATGAAGTTGGTAACTATTTTGATTAAAAAAATGCTATTTTTTAAGTAGCATTTTTCTTTTAAGTTGGTATTAAAAATGTTATAATGTTAAGACTAAAATTAAAAGGAATAAAGAAATGAGTGAACATATATATATTTGTATAGATTTAAAATCATTTTATGCTTCATGTGAATGTGTTAAAAGGGGATTAGATCCTCTTGATACTAATTTAGTAGTAGCAGATGAAGCAAGAACGGATAAAACGATTTGTTTAGCTATAACCCCAAGTTTAAAAAGTTATGGATTAAGTGGAAGATGCCGTTTGTTTGAAGTTAAAACTAAAATTAAAGAGATTAATCGTTTGAGACAAAAAAATGCACCTGAAGGACAATTTAGGGGTAAATCCTTTAAATTATCGCAACTTTTATTAGATGATAGTTTAGAAGTTGATTTTTTGATTGCTTCTCCTAATATGGCCTATTATATTGATGTAAGTAGTAAGATATATAATATTTATTTAAGATATGTAAGTAGAGATGATATACATGTCTATTCGATTGATGAAGTTTTTATTGATATAACTAAGTATTTGAAAAATTTTAAGATAAATGCTTATGAATTTGCTAAAAAAATGATTAATGATGTTTTTAAAGAAACACATATAACAGCAACTATTGGTATAGGAACTAATCTGTTTTTAGCAAAAGTTGCAATGGACGTTTTATCTAAAAAGACAAAAGCCGATAAAGATGGGGTAAGAATTAGTTATTTAGATGAAATGTTATATCGGAAACTAATGTGGAATCATACTCCGTTAACTGATTTTTTTAGAATTGGTGAAAGATATAGTAAAAGATTAGAAAAATTAGGTTTATATACAATGGGAGATATTGCTAAGTGTTCTTTAGGAGAGGTGAGTGATTATTATAATGAAGATTTATTATATAAAGAGTTTGGAATAAATGCTGAATTATTAATTGATCACGCTTGGGGGTATGAAGGAGTAACAATTAAAGATATAAAATCTTATATTCCTAAATCAACAAGCCTAACTAAGGGACAAGTATTAAGTTGCGGGTATGAGGTAAATAAGGCAAGGCTAGTTGTTAAGGAAATGATGGATTTGATGTCTTTAGATTTAGTAAAAAAAGGATTAGTTACTAAAGGAATTACCCTTACAATAGGGTATGATATTTTAAATGATTGTAAAGATACAGAAATAGATCGTTATGGAAGAAAAATCCCTAAATCTAGTCATGGAAGTAAGATGTTAAATTCCTATACTGCTTCATCAAAAGAGTTAATCAATGAAGTTTCTTTACTATTTGATAGGATTGTTAAACCTAATTTATTAGTTAAAAGAATTAATATGAGTTTAGATCATTTAGCTAATGAAAGTATATTAGAAAAGCAGTATGAACAATTGAGTTTGTTTGGAAATAAAGAAAAAGATAATAAAAATGAAAAAGAAAGAGAACTTCAAAAAGCGATTTTAAATATTAAAAATAAATATGGCAAAAATTCTGTTTTAAAAGGTATGAATTTAGAAGAAGGTGCCACAACCAAAGAAAGAAATGAGCAAATAGGAGGACATAAGGCATGAATAAAAATATTCATGATTATAGTGATATAATAGATATTCCATATAAGAAGAGTAAAAATCATCTTCCGATGAATCGACTTAATAGAGCTGTTCAATTTGCTCCTTTTGCGGCACTTTCAGGTTATAGTGAAGCAATTTTAGAAGTAGAAAGGATTGTTGAAAAAAGAAGAGAACTTTCATTAGAAGAAAAAGAAAATCTTGATTTAGTATTGAATTATTTAAAACACAATATGAATGATTTGATTTCAGTTATTTATTTTATTCCTGATAAAAAAAAGATTGGTGGTAAGTATGAGGTTAAAAATGGAAAATTAAAAAGAATTAATGATGTTTTGCAACAATTAGAATTTTTAGATAAAACAGTTATTAAAATAGAAGATATTTATAAAATTGTTTGTTTGGAATATGAAAATAAGTTTTAGTATATTTTAATTATTTATAGTGAAGTAAGTCCTTGATAATTTTTAAGGATTTTTTTAATGGACTAAAATAAAAAAATTGTCACTATCCTTGACAATTTATAGTGATTGTACTATAATATCTAACACTGTTAGATAAAAGGTATATGTATGAGAAAAAGAGAATATGTAAAACAAATTTTATTAGGACTAA
>CAYSEZ010000108.1:0-2132 GCA_964430375.1 uncultured Mycoplasma sp.
TTTTTATTTGCTTAATTCATCTATTTATTTTATAATACTAATGGAGGAATTAATATGGTTTTTACTAGTTCAATATTTATATTTTTATTTTTACCTATATTATTTATAATATATTTTATTAGTCCTAAAAAATTAAAAAACTATATATTACTAATATTTAGTTTAATATTTTATATTTTCGGAGGACCTAGTTATATACTTATAATGTTACTTATTGTATTTTTAGATTACATATTTGCTATATTAATAGATAAATTAAAGTATAAAAAACTATTTCTTACTTTATCTATTATATCTAATATAGGTATATTATTTTATTATAAATATTTTAACTTTTTTATAGATAATATAAACAAAATCTTTAATATCAATATAACTATAAGTAATATAATACTTCCTATAGGTATATCATTTTTTACATTTCAAGCATTAAGTTATGTAATAGATGTATATAAAAAAGAAGTAAAAGTACAAAAAAATCCATTTTTATTACTACTTTATGTATCATTCTTCCCTCAATTAGTGGCTGGTCCTATAGTAAGATATCAAACAGTTGAAGAAGAAATAAGAGATAGAAAGACTACAATAGATGATTTTACTTATGGACTTGAAAGATTTATACTAGGTTTTTCAAAGAAAATGGTTATTGCTAATCAAATGGGTGCTCTAGCAGACATTATCTATTCCCTAGAAGAATTAAGTACACCTTTAGTTTTATTAGGTTCTATTTCATATATGTTTCAAATCTATTACGACTTTAGTGCATATTCAGATATGGCCATTGGATTAGGTAGAATATTTGGTTTTCATTTCCTAGAAAACTTTAACTACCCATATATATCAAAAAGTATTACAGAGTTCTGGAGAAGATGGCATATATCACTATCTACTTGGTTTAGAGATTATATTTATATCCCTCTCGGAGGTAATAGAAAAGGAATATATAGACAAATACTTAATCTATTTATAGTATGGCTTCTTACTGGTTTTTGGCATGGAGCAAGTTATAATTTTATTATATGGGGTTTATACTATTTTATATTTTTAATGTTAGAAAAGTTTATATTAAAAAAATATTTTAAAAATATTCCTAATATATTTAAACACATTTATACATTAATTATTATATTAATTGGATGGATTATCTTTAGATCAGATAACTTAACTATATGTTTAAACTTCATAAAAAACTTATTTAGTTTTAATATGAATTATATAGAAAATACTATTATTTATATAGAAACATATTATATATACTTTATACTTAGTATTATATTTTCTATTCCAATATATCCATATATAATAAATAAAATAACTAACATAAAGAATAAAAAACTAAAAATATTACTTGAAGTATTACATTATACTTTCTTAATAATTATATTTATAATATCTATTATGTTTTTAGCAAAATCTAGTTATAATCCATTTATATATTTTAGGTTTTAAGGAGGGTTTATGAAAAAAATAAAAATAATATTTATAAGTTTATTTATGTTTATTATATATTTCTTTTTCTTTACTACAATAAATAATAATAACTCTATTAGTACTTTAGAAGGTAGAACTCTTACTACTTTTCCTAAATTTAATATAAATAAACTAATAGATAAAACATATTATGAAGAACTTACTAATGCATTTAATGATCAATTAGAACTAAGAAATTACTTAGTTAAAGGTTATTACTTATTTCAGTTTCAAAGATATAATGGAGATACAGTAATAGGTAATAATAATGACTTATATGCTTCTGTTCAAACTGTAAGTAAAAGTTATTATAATGATTTAAAAGAAGATGTATTATTAATTAATGAAGTAGGTAATGAATTAAATAAATTAAATGTTAAAATGATATTTTTACCTATTCCTAGAAAAGATGCAGTAATGACTGGTAATTTACCTAAATCTTATATTAGTAGTTATTCTATATATGAAGAAAGTATAAAAGTAGTAAAAGAAAACTTAAATGATAATATATACTTAATAGATAGTTTAAATATATTAAAAGAAGTAGATAGACCATATTACTATAATGATCATCATTTAACTCCAGATGGAGCATTTAGTTTATATAATGAAATAATTAATTATATAGATAATGATAATGTAATATATTATGGAAAAGATAA
>CAYSEZ010000109.1:0-2109 GCA_964430375.1 uncultured Mycoplasma sp.
ACTAAAAATTTAAACATTTTAATCACTCTCCCTATAATAATTATAACTTGCCTTATATATAAAAGTCTAACCGATTTGACCCTTTTTTTAAATATTTTTTAAATTTTCTTCTGACTCAACAGCTTGAACACATAATCTTTTTGTAGGTTGATTACGAACACAAGTTATTAGTGTTATTCTATTATCTTCTGTTTCTCCAAGATATGAAAAGTCAGTTTCTTCAATTATATCAATAGTTTGAACTACATATCTTCTAGTTCCATATATTGTTTGATAATATATTTCACTACCTTTTTTTATTTTGTTTAGGTTTCTAAAATAATCTCCACTACTACCACCATTGTGCGATGCTAGTCCAACATTTCCACCATAAATTCCTGTACTTGTAAAATGTCCTATTGCTGTTGAAAGTGTGTCTAATTCTGTACCCTCTTTAATTGGTGCATTATCTAGTAATATATCTGGAATAGTTAGAGTTCCTATACTATCATCAACTTGTATTTCTTTTTGTGATAATTCTTCTAGTTCCTCTATTTCTTCATTATCTCCAACTATAATTGTTTCTTCAGCTTGTTTATTTGCTTGAAATACTTTAAACTTATTTACTAAAAATATTGATAACAAAATAGTAATTATAACAAGTGGTAGAACAAGCAAACACATCTTAATTTCTTTTTTCATTTACACTTTGCCTCCTATATTATAATTTCTATTGTATATGGAACAACATTGTTAGCCTTATTTATGAACTTGTCTATTGTTCTTTTTTGTTTCTTAACTTTTAGCATTTGTCCATTATACTTATCAACTAATTTTTCATCTAATACAATTTTATATTTATTACTTATAGATTTGTAATTATATCTATCAAGTTTTATAATAGGTTTATTTATTTTTTGTTTTCCTATTTCTTTCCACTCTTTATCTTGATAATTGTATATTGTTACATTCTTTTTTCTTGTAAATATAAGAACTATAATTACTAAAGATGACCCACCTAAAAATACAATAGGCAATATATTTTTATCTTCCTTTGTACATTTATATGTAATTTTGTATGTGTAATCATTTTCTATTGTTTTTTCAGCATTTCCTGCATAATTTGCTGTTACTATATATGTTAATGGATTATCTACTCTTTTTTTAGTCGCATAATAACAAGTAGCTTTATACTTACTAGGAATTTTATTATCTTGTAAATCTCTTGTTTCAGTTATTTCCCAACTTGTTTTTAATAAATCTAATGTATAACCATCTTTTTTTACTTGTTTTGGTATATTATCTAAATCATTTGTTGCTAAATTATTATATGTTTTTGTTTCTTCTACTAGATATTCTTTATAGACATTATATTGACTTTTTATTTCTAATGAACTTGTATCTAATATATATTTTCCTACATAATCATTTTCATTATATTCTAATTCAGATGGCAACTCTTTTAAAATATCTTCTGTTTTATTACTTTTGCTTGTAATAGTTTTTGTCGTGTTAATGTCTATTATTTCTGTTGTATTTCCACCTGTTTTTTCTTTGTTTTCAATAGAATAAGTCTTTTTATCTATCTTAAACTCATTTTCTAAATTCATTAAAAATTGTTCTTCTTCTTTTTCTGGAATAGAATAAGTTTTTATTATATATTCTCCACTTTCATTTTTGATATATTCTTCATTTGTAGTTGTTGCAAAACAATTTACTGTTGTTAATAATATACATACAAATACACTTATCCCAATTCCTTTTACTACTTTTTTTGCTATCTTTTTAATCATAAGATACCTCCTTTAAAATAATAATTAAACAAATAAGTAGCTCCTATTGAACACAGAGCTACTATTCCAACATAAAATATCAATTTAATTATTTTTCCAATACTATCACTAAAAAATGACAGTATTGTTTTTAGTGTTTTTGATTTTTCAATTACTAAATTTTCCTCTTTATATTTTTCTTTTGTTTTTCTTTCCTTTTGAAATTTTTTATATAAATTCTTTTTCATTTATTATTTTTCCTTTTTAAAAAGCTAAATATGTTATTCTTTTCTACTGTTATCATATTAGTGTTTTTTTCAGCTATATTATCTTTAAATATAGATAAATAAATTTCTGT
>CAYSEZ010000110.1:0-2106 GCA_964430375.1 uncultured Mycoplasma sp.
GGTCTATTTCTAAAATATTTTTCTTTTATCTCTATTAATATTTCTTTTACTATATCATTAGAATTATCCATATTAATTATATGATTAATATTAATAGCTACATCTTTATATAATTTTCCTATTATTTGATTTAGATGCTAGAAATAAACAAGAATCTTTATAAATATTTAGTAATTCTTTATTATATTTTGGTAATAAATATTTTTCATATTTAATGATGTAATTCATATCTTTATCACATATATTTGAAAATAAATCATCATACATTTTTTCTTCTATAAAGATTTCATTTAAAATATTATTGGCATATTTATCTTTCTTAATATTTTCTATTATTTTTGTTTTTTCTTCATTCCAAGTAGTGTTAGAGTATAACTTTTTAATTTTAATATAGATATCAAAATCATAATTAGAATATTTATAAAATATATCATATAAAATATTTTTATATTCTTCGTTTCTTTTGTTATTATAATATATTTCAGATAATTTAATAGCATATTTTTTGGATTTATATTTATCTTCATTTAAATTATTCTTTAGTATTTTTATAGCATTATCTAATTTATTATCTTTAATTAATTCATCAATATACATCATACATATATTTTGATCATAAGAGTATTTTTCTAATAATTTAATTATGTTTTCTTCTTTTTTATTTAATTTATATATCCCAATTAAGTAATTTATATACTCTTTTCTACAATAAAAATATTCTTTATCCTTTGAAGTATCAAGTGCAATTTCTAAAGATTTTTCTATTTCATCTAAATATAAATGTTTATTAATAAAATAGTCTAATATAATATTTAAATCTATACTATAATTATATAAATATAAAGTTTTTACCTCATTAATAACATAATTTAATATATCTTTAAGTAAGTTATCATCTTTTTTTATTTTTTCTAAGATATTTAATATTGTCTCTATACAAGAGTCTGCGACCATTCCGGTTGATCCATTTGAATCATCTATTGCTGTTTTTGGAATCGAATCTAATAAAATAGTTACTAATGTAAATGCAGTATTATAATCATTATTATCTACTAATTTATCAGCTTCATTAATAAATTCAAACATGACATAGTCATATTTATCTGAATTCTCATAATCAATAAAACCATGTTTATTTTCGCAACTACGGATAGCATTATATACTTTATTTTTATAATTTTCTTTGGATAATTTTGGAAAGTATTCACTAAATTCTACTCTAAATTTATTTAGTAAATCTTTATTATTAAGTAAACTAGTATAAAGAAAATTTTTCATTTTTGTATTATCTATTTTATTAATTATATCTTCTAAATCATAATTTTTATTACTATTAAATTCTCTTTCATTATTTAGATAATATAAAACTGCGGCGATATGTTTGCAATATTTTCCATCAGCATTATATGGACAACTACAATTTCCATCAATAAATATGTCATCATCTATTTCAAGTTCAACATCATAATTATAGTTTCCATGTACTGTTGCAGTTACAAAACCATTGTTAATTTTAACTTTAGTTATTTTACCTAAAATATAATAATCATATCCTCTGTTTAAAATAGACTTTAAAAATTCATCTTCAAAATCTATTTTCATATATAACTCCCTTCACTTATATTATAAATAAAAAGTATTTATTATTCTAGTAGTATGTTAAATCTTTAGAAAAATTTATTTTTTATTAGATATATCTAAATTATGTACTAGAGTTTCAAACTTTTTCTTATCTTCTATGTCTAAAACATTAAGTATTTCTTCTTTAAAAGCTTTCTTTGTTTTATAATAGGGATACATATTTTTTAACATATCCATAATATAATCAGATGAACAATTTAATTGATATAAATCTTTTATATATCTACATAACGCGCAATATTCATCTCTTCCATAACATGTTTTTGCTTTATTAATTATAAGTTTCTTATAATAATCTAATAGTTCTGTGTGATATTCATTATCTACTATTTCCTTATAATTACTTAGTGTATATAAATCATTATATTTTTTTATTTGATTAAATAACTGTTTTATTTGGTTATCCTCTTTATATATTTCTAATAAAAATTCATTATGATAATTATTTTTATTTAAATTGTTTAA
>CAYSEZ010000111.1:0-1901 GCA_964430375.1 uncultured Mycoplasma sp.
TGCATCAAGAGAAACTGGATATAATGAAGGTCTGGAACAAGGTATTGAACAAGGTTCTTTAGAAAAAAGCAAAGAAATAGCCAAAGAACTACTTTCTATGAAAATGGATATTGATAAAATATCTTTAGTAACTGGTTTATCTATCAAAGAAATAAACACTCTAAAAAAAGATTTATAATTAATCTTTTTTTTCGACAAAAATTTATCTTTCTACTATATATACTAATAATGGTGATTTTAATGAAATATAAATTTTTAATGCCTGTAATACTTTCTATTGTTGTTGGTTTTTTTATAGGTAAAACATTTTTTAATGATTATGATAATACTACATCAGTATTTAACGAAGGAGAAAAACTATATTTTGTAGAAATAGATAGTTCTAGGATTAGAGATTCTTTAGATGATAATGATGATTATTTAATATTAAAAGAAGATGATACTTATTATTTATATGCTGGAATAACAAAAAATGAAGAAATTGCAAAAAAAATCAAGGTGTATTATGAAAAATTGAATAATAATATATATGTAAGGGAAAAATATGTAGATAATTATTCTTTTCTTAATATACTTACTGAATATGATAAAATATGTATAGCAATTGATGATAATAAAAATTTAATTGATATAGAAAGAATAGTTATCTCTAATTATAAGGAGATGATTTTAGAAAATGACAACACTAATTAAAGATATACCAAGTTCTGAACGTCCTAGAGAAAGATTAATTAAATATGGAAGAGAAAGTTTATCAAACATAGAACTTTTATCTATTATTTTAAAAACAGGTACTAAAGGAGAAAGTGTAACCTCTGTTGCTACTAGATTATTAAAACAAATAGATAATTTTAATAATTTAAAAGATATAAATATAGAAACACTTAAATCTATTAAAGGAATAGGTAGTGCTAAAGCAGTAGAACTTCTAGCGAGTATAGAATTAGGAAGAAGACTTTATTTAATGAAAAATAATGATTTAAAAGAAGTATTTAATAATTCAAAAGTAATATATGAAAATAATAAATATTTATTTGATAATAAAAACCAAGAATATTTTTATTGTTTATATTTAAATTCAAAAAAAGAATTAATAGAAAGGAAACTATTATTTATGGGAACACTAAATAAAAGTATAGTACATCCTAGAGAAATATTTAAAGAAGCTTATGCATTATCTGCATCATCAATTATATGTATGCATAATCATCCAAGTGGAGATATAACTCCAAGTATGGAAGATATATATCTAACTAAATCATTAATGGAAATAGGTAAATTACAACAAATACCTATTTTAGATCATATTATTTTTGGTAATAATACTTATTATAGTTTTTTTGATAATAATAGTTTTATGAGAGAAAAAGTTAAATAATTGGTTTACTTTCGCTTCTTTTTATGCTATTTTTATATAGAAGGAAAGTGATAGTTATGGTTGATTTAATAGATAGCTTTAATAATCAAATTGATAAAAAAATATATATTTCAAATAATGATAATTTATATGATTGTTTTGATAGTGAAGAACTGGATAGAGTATCTAAAGAATTATCTTATATAAGTGAACATCTGTCAGAATATAAAAGATATAGTGATATAAATGACTTAAAAAAGGATTTATTAAGTGATGATTAAAAACATAAAATAATTATATGTAAAAAAATGTAAATAATATTGCTATTTTTATATATCTAAAGTACAATTAATACAAGAGATACTTTAATAGTTAGGTGTTACCTCCGAACATATTTTTTTATTTATGGGAGGAGGTGGTCCGATGAGTAATATCAATAAAAGGAGATTTCTAAATGGAATATCTATTAGTAGTAATAATTATACTACTTCTTCTAGACAAAAAATCAGAGGAATAAAAAAATTAGCACCTAACTACATCTATG
>CAYSEZ010000112.1:0-1752 GCA_964430375.1 uncultured Mycoplasma sp.
GGAAGTACTATTTTATTTGATTATCCTAATACTTTTGAAACTGAAAAAGAAATAATAAATAAAAAACTTGCAAGTGGTGCAAATGAAGAAATGAAATCGTTATATTCTTATAATGATATAGAAAAAATTGCAGAAGAATCAAATATGTTAATTTATGAACATTTGAATTATGATGATATTAATAATACCTATTTTTATGATTATAATACACTTAATCCAAATGATAAAATTAATGCTCCAATGGGTGTTAGTTATGCAATTTTAATAAAACAATAATTATAAAAGTGATTATACATAAAAAAAGTACCTAGAAGTCTGTTTGACATCTAGGTATAGATTTTAAAAATTTAACCACCCATTCAACCACCAAAAGTTGAGTTTTTAGATAAATTTGGATAAATTTAAATAAATTTTATATCAACTTTTTCCTTTAAAATCAAAGGATTTTCAAAAAAATAAATTTTGGAGTGCGTGATTTGAGTTTGCCCCCTGAAATCCCGTCTATATGGCGGGATACTTTGTTTATAAGGGCTTTTAGCCATTTCATATATGTATTAGGTACCCAAATAGGTACCCATTTTAATTTAGTTTGTCGATTATACTTACAATTTCATTTAATTGATTTTCAAATAGGTGAGAATATGTGTTTAATGTCTCATCTATTTTTGTATGTCCTAAATACTTTGCTACTACATTTATAGTTGCACCACTATTAATTAAAAGGGAAGCACAACTATGTCTAAAATCGTGTATTCTAATTTGTTTAACTTCCGCTAACTTACAATTTTTATTTTTTCTACATCTAATTTTCCCATTAGTAATTGGATCAGTATCTCCAAATAAATACCAATTATTATTAAAATCATAATGTCTTTTAGAAACTTCATATAATAATTTTAAATCATCTAGTAAAACTTTTGGTATAGGAATATTTCTAATACTAGATTTTGTTTTAGGTGTAGTTACCATATAAGATTTACCTTCATCACCTTTAGTTGCTACAATATTTTTGTTAACACTCAAATATTGATTATCAAAATCTATATCTTTCCAAGTTAATCCTCTAAGTTCACCACGACGAAGTCCACAATAATATAAAGTTTCAAACATTGTTTTATAAAGAATATCATTTTCTACTGATATAAATTTCTTAAATTCTTCATAAGTAAAAAATAACATTTCTTTAGGCATTTCATTTGGGTCAGTAAAATTAGTCATTTTATTATAAGTAGCAGTAAAGTTAAAATTGTACCATTTAGTAGCGAAGTTTAGTAATTCTTTAAAAAACTTAAATAAATGATTTTTATGATTAGTTGTATATCCATAAGAATTTATTTGCTTTTTCCATTTTTCAAAGTGTTCAATATTAAAATCTTTTAATTTAACATTATCTAAGTCTTTGAAAAATTTTTCTCTATCACGATAAGTCTTTAAAGTAGTGTGTTTAACTTTATCTTCTTTATAAGCATAGAAGAGTGTATATAAATCTTTAAAAGTCATATTGCGGTCTTTATCACTTCTTTCTGTATTAACAGTTAGAAATTCTCTTTCAGCTTTTAAAGCCTCAGTTTTAGTGAAAAACTTCTTTGACTTATATTTTCTTCTAGTTCCATCTAAATTCTTAACATAGTCATAAAATACCCATTTACGACCATCTTTAGTCCAATCTTTCTTATCTAATAATTTAACTGCCATAATTTTCCTCCTTTGAATCTAAATTATTGCTACTACTTACTGAAAAAATATTATCAG
>CAYSEZ010000113.1:0-1733 GCA_964430375.1 uncultured Mycoplasma sp.
ATTTTATTTTTTCAAAATTTAGTATATCATTTTTATATCCCTCGCCAGTATGGTACTTTTAAATTTATTTAATTTAATATAACTTATTTTAAATACTTTATTTACTTATACATTAAATAAATATACTAACTTATTTTATCTTAAATTCAAATTTCTAATAATCTAGTTTTTTTATTTTGTAATCAACATCGTACATAGCGTTGCTATGATACTCAGTTTTTCTATTATAAATTTTAAGAGTTGTCGCTCGTCAAGTATCGAGATGAACAAACTTACGTTTGTACTTGACTTCGCTCGTTATCATACTTAATATTGTAATTTAAAAATTCATTAAAGGAATTTTGTGTGATGAATATTAAGCAAGCGATTATATGTAGTCAATTAAATACTTTTTTGATACCCCTTTCGTTTTGTAAATTTTAATATTTTAATTATTGTTTTTTTTCAATCTCTTTTTTAATGTGATAAAGTGATGATAATGAAATATTAAAATAGTCTGCTATTTCTTTACAAGTCATATTTGCATAATAACGCTCTGAATATAGTGCGTATATAATTAATTTAGTGTTAAAATCTATTCTTGAATACTTTCTAGTCTTTTTATTCTCTTTTGTCATATATATCCTCTTTTCTTTTTTTGAAACTTGCTTTATATACTCTATTAATTACGTTTTCTTCTTCATCAAGAATATCATAGCAAGTATAATATGTAGCTTGTCCAAATTCTTCAATTATACTATTATATTCTTCATAGCTTTCCTGAGGTTTTTTTATTCCACGACTACATCTATAGAACTTACAATTTTTATTATAATAAGATAATCGTGAACCTTTTATATGTTTTTTACTTTTACTGTTATTTGAGTTATTATCTTCTTCAATTAAGTCTGTGAAGTAAGATACATAATAAGTTCCAACATCGCTACTTTTTAATCTTTGAGTATCTGTATAACCTAAATTCCAAATCTTACTTAATTCTTTATTATCTATATATAAATTATCTTGATTAACAGATTTCAACATTAAATGTAAATGCCACGCCTTTCTTTGCTGTGGCTCTGCTACTACTATGTATTCTAATTTGTGTTCTTTGTATTTGTACTTCAAACGTTTAATAAACTTCTCAAAATCTTTCATCAAACGTCTTTCATCTGTCATATTCTCAGCATATGTAAGAGTAATAAATAATTGATTTTTTGAATACTCTGTAAAATTGTGTCTAATTAACTGACGTAACTTATTGAAAGTATTATTCAAGCTATCTTTTTCTTTCTTGTCGTGTTTCTGAAATTGTTTTATTTCACCTGTTCTGATATCAATATAACTATTTTTATTAAGCTTTCTAATTACTTGTCTTGTACGTCGTTCTAATGCTGTTACATCAGCGAATTTGTTGTTCTGTCGTATTACTTTTACAATGTCATTTTTTTTTACAAAAACGTCTTGATTTTTTTTTATCTTTCTGTTATTATCTTTTTGCATATAAAAAACACCTCGTTTGTTTTATTTTATTTGGTAGCACATCTATTATAAAATTTCAGGTGTTTTTTTTCAACTCTAAATTATCTAAAACACGCTTAAAATCTAACTTTTCTACTTTTTTTATGTCACTTTTCTCGAGATGTACCGTGAATTAACAAGCTTATTTATAGAAGAAACTCGAATTTTTTCTCTACACATTTTATTTTTTCAAAATTTAGTATATCATTTTTATATCCCTCGCCAGTATGGTA
>CAYSEZ010000114.1:0-1661 GCA_964430375.1 uncultured Mycoplasma sp.
TTTTGTTATATAAAAATGGGTTTATCTCGTATTTTTAAAATTATTTAATATGTTTACCGTATCTTTTTTCTTATTTATAATAACATTTATATGTGAAGATAGAGAAGATGAACTTAAAGATATAGTTAACAATTTATTGTAATTTTTTACGAATTTTTTACGAAAAATGTTAAAATATATACGAGGAAGTGATATTATGTATAGAAAAATAGAAAAAGAATTAATGAAATGGAAAAACGATTTTAAAATGCCTCTTATGTTAGTTGGTGTTAAAAAATCAGGTAAAACTTATATTTTAGAAGAATTTTGTAAAAATAATTTTGATAATTATATTTATATTAATTTAGAAAAAGAAGAAGATATAAGATTAATATTTGAAAAATCTATTGACCCAGAAAATATAATAGAAAACATAGAAATAATTAAAAAAATACAAATTGATCCATCAAATACAATTATATTTTTAGATGAAATACAAACTAGTGAAAGAGCTATAACTTCTTTAAAATACTTTTGTGAAAGTGAGAAACCTTATAAAATAGTTTGTGCAGGCTCACTTCTTGGAGTTAAAATCAATGGATTTAAATCCTCTTTTCCAGTAGGTAAAGTAAATATAAAATATTTATACCCAATGGATTTTGAAGAGTTCTTACTTGCTATTAATGAAGACAATTTAATTAAAGAAATAAAAAAACATTTTATTTCTAATGAACCTTTATTTAATCCAATACATGAAAAAGCACTTGATTTATATAAAAAATATTTAGTACTTGGTGGAATGCCTACGATGATAAATAATTTCATTTTAAATAACTATACTATTTCTCATGTAAATTTTGAACTTCAAGAATTAATTATATCTTCGTATTTAGCAGATATGAATAAATATACCGAAAAAAATGAAGGAATAAGAAATATGGAAGTTTATAACTCTATACCTAAATGCTTATCTAAAATAAATAATAATTTTAAATATAGTACAATAAATAAAGATGCCAGGAAAATAAGATATGAAAGTAGTATAGATTGGTTACTTGCTAGTAATATGTTATTAAAATGTAATCTAGCAGATAAAAATGAATCTCCTTTAAAAGTATATTCTAATGAGGATAAATTTAAACTTTATTTAAGTGATGTAGGTCTTTTAAGATCACTTTCTAATATAGATTATAGCGAAATATTATTAGATAAAAATAATATGTTTACTGGAGTACTTACTGAAAACTTTGTAGCGTGTCATCTATATCCAAAAAGAAAAGAATTATATTATTATAATTTTAATATATACGAAATAGACTTTTTAATTAAAATAGATGGTAATATTATCCCTATCGAAGTTAAAAGTGGAAGAAGAACTAATAGCAAGAGTTTAAATGAATATATAAAAAAATATAATCCTGTTTACAGCATTAGATTATCCTCTAAAAACTTTGGTTTTGAAAATAATATTAAGTCAGTACCACTTTATGCAATATTTTGTTTAAATGATAATTAATTAAATATAAATAGACATAATTTTTAATATATTTTATTTATACTTTTATTGGTGGTATAAATGAAAATATATTTAGATTATGTTTTTTATTAATTTTTTACTAAATGAATATTTAGATACAGTTAATCTATTATAAATAAAACTATATTAAATAGTATGATAATTT
>CAYSEZ010000115.1:0-1549 GCA_964430375.1 uncultured Mycoplasma sp.
ATTCCCGCTGGAGCCACCATATGAAAAATATCCTTTGTTTTTTTACAAAGGTTTTTTTATACTTAAACGTTAAAAATTGACATTTTTCTAAAAATGTGATATAATTTAGAACAATTAAGGGGGTTGTATTATGAAAAAAGAAAAATTTTTAAAATTGTTTATAGAGTATAAGAATGGAAATACAGATTTAGAAGAAACTTTAGTCGAGGAAAATATAAATTTAGTTTACTATGTAATAGCACATTACTTTCCCGATGTTACTTCTGAAGAACTAAAAAGTGAAATGTTTAGTGAAGGATTAATAGGACTTTTAAATGCTATTAGAAATTTTGATATTACTTATAACAATTCTTTTTCAACTTTTGCTATTGTTGTAATAAAAAACCAAATAGCGCGTTTTTTAAATAATGAAAATAAAAATATTGATAATTTTAGCTTAGATTCTGATATAAATTTTGGAAAAATGCAATGTGGCAATGAACATCATGTTACTTATAAAGACATTATATGTGATGATTTTAATATGGAAAAACTTATTCTTGGAGATGATTATGTATCTAAAATGATTAATAGTCTTCCATCTGAATATAAAAAAATAGCATATCTATATTTTGTTTTAGATATAAAAGAAGATAAATTAGCTAAATATTTTAATGTAGAATTAAAAACAATAAAAGATAAAATTCACAAAATGGTTCTTCTTTTAAGAGAAAACTATAAAGAAATGGATTTAACAAAAGAAGAAATAATTTGTCATAGATTTATGAAACTTTCAGACAATGACAAAAGATATTTATTAACATATTTAAATACCCATTCTTATGCTGAAAGCGCCAGAATTTGTAATCTTTCTCCTAAAGGAATTAGTGCCAGAATTATAAAAAGCATAAACTCTATAGGATATTCTGAACAAGAAATAAATGATGCATTAAAAAGTAAAAATATTAGTTTTGATAATTGCTTAGATATTAACAATAGTAATAGCGAAACCGATTACACCATTATTAATAAATTTGTCGATTTAAAAGAAAAACAAAGAAAAATATTAGTTGCACGTTTATCCAAAAATAAAGCATTCCTAGAAGAATTATTACAATTATATGAAATAAACAACATGACTGGATCCACTATTTATCTGCGCGCTATTAAAAGTATTGGATTTACTGAATCTGATATAATTAATTGTTTTAAAAGACATGATATATTTTCAATTTATACTAATGCCGGTCTTAAAGAACTTAATACTTTTGAATTATTAAATTTAATATATTCAAAATTACCTAATGAGATAAATGAAGAAAGATATAACAATATATTAAATAAATTTGACTCATTAACTGAATTAGATCAAAAAATAATTATAGGTAGACTATATGGCTACACAAATAAAGAATTAAAAGAATTTATCAATCAAGATATTTCAGGACTAGATGATAAATCCAGAAGAAGAGTTCTATCTTTAGGAAGCTCTAATGAAGTAAGACTATGTTTATCAAGAAAATTTAGATAACATAGTTTATACTTCTTTTTTTTAAAATATTTTTTTTAA